>NZ_DASTRI010000094.1:0-4301 GCF_035761305.1 Chitinophaga sp.
CTGCTGGTAGGCCTGGTAAATGCCATCCTGGTTGTAAAGTTCATAGAAGTGGCCGGCAACCCTGCCGCCAAGCTGCCGGTACATTCCGTACCAGCAGTAGCTTTTGCCATACTTATAGTACCGCTTTTTGATACGCTGCGGGTATTTTCCATCCGGATGCTCAAAGGCCGCTCTCCGTTCACAGCAGACCGTAATCATATTCACCACTACTTGCTGGAGCTGAAGCTGAACCACAAGCAAACCACCCTGGTAGCGGTAACCTCCAATATATTATACGTAGCAGCCGCCTTTGCCTTGCAGAACCTGGGCACCAATTACCTGATGCTGCTGGTAACCGGTTCAGCCGCAGCATTAACGGTGGGCCTGTACCTGGCCAAGAAAAGGAAAGCGGCAGTCCCCAAACAGGTGCCTGCGCCTGCTATGTCAACCGTGGCCGCAGCAGTACCTGTAGTCAAAGAGCCGGTCATAGCCAAACCCAAACCCAAGATATTGCGGGTAAACCCGGAAGGTATGCTGCAGGATAAATAAGAATGCCGAACGCTAAACATATAAAGCTGAACGCCTGGTACTTGTGTGCCGGGCGTTTTTGCTTATAGGGGTTGCCCGGGCCAATTGCAGGGTTCCGCATTCCGCGTTTTCCATTCCGCATACTGTGTTTGCGTTTCGCCTACCCGTTCTTTGATGATTAAAAGAAATCCTGTAGGTTTGCAGGCACTTAACCAAAGTTTTGCTATGCAAGAAGATCTAGCCTTAATTATGGAAGATGCTGCAGACTCCATGGAGAAAGCCATTAAACACCTTGAAATAGAGCTTACAAAAATCAGGGCCGGTAAAGCAAATCCCCAGATATTGGATGGTATATCCGTAGATTACTACGGCGCCAGCACGCCGCTGAACCAGGTAGCCAATGTAAGCGTGGCAGATGCGCGCACCCTCACCATACAGCCCTGGGAAAAGAATATGATACAGCCTATTGAAAGGGCTATTATTGCAGCCAACATTGGTTTAAACCCCCAGAACGACGGGCAGCTGATACGTTTATTCCTGCCACCTTTAACAGAAGAGCGCCGTAAGGAGTTTGTAAAGCGCGCAGCCGGCGAAGGTGAGCAGGCAAAAGTGGCGGTTCGCAGCATTCGCCGCGATGCCATTGAAAATATTAAAAAGCTGCAGAAAGAAGGATTAAGTGAAGACACGGCCAAAGATGCGGAGGCAGATATTCAGGCCCTTACCGATAAATTTATAGTGCTGGTAGATAAGCACTGTGCTACCAAGGAAAAAGAGATCATGGCCATTTAGCCAATGGGCGGTACAGATGTGCAAATATGCACATCACTTCTTATTCACCAGGTACACCCCGCCCAGTATAATTCCTAAGCACAGCACCTGCACCCACGTAATATCTTCGCCGGCCAGCAGTCCCCAGCCAATAGCTACCACCGGTAATGCATAGGTAACCATGGATGCAAAAACAGAGCCGGCCTTTTGTATAAGTATATAAAACAGCACGGTGGCTATGCCGCTGCCCAGCACTCCCAGCGTGGTGCCGGCTGCCAGCGATATCCAGGGCGCATGCGGCCCTGTAAACAGGGGAAAAAAGTTGCTGAACAGCAGTACGGGAAAAGTGAACACCGCGCAAAAGAACAGGGCAATGGCGCTTAGCTGCACAGAGCTGAAGCCTTTCAGGTAATGGTGCACCAGGCTGATATTCACACCATAGCAAATGGTAGCCAGCAACACAAAAAAACCGTAGTACCAGTACCCGGTGCTAACGCCTTTTACGGCAAACAGGCCAACTACTCCCAGCAGGCCAATGCTAACCCCCAGCAGCTGCTTTTTTTCAAACGGGCTTTTAAATATCAGCAGGCCCGCCAGCAGCGCCATTAAAGGTGTTAGCGCATTCAGAATGCCGGCCAGCGCACTGTCTATACGGGTTTCGGCCAGGCAAAACAAAAAGGCCGGTATGCCGTTGCCCAATATACCGGATAGAATAATGAACGGTATTTTACTCCGGGGCGTTTGGCGTATGTATTTGATGAAAAAAGGCAGCAGCGACAGGCCCCCGGCCAGCATACGCACGCTGGCCACCTGGTACGATTGCAGGCCTTCCATACCAACTTTCATTAGTATAAAGGAGCTGCCCCAGGTAAGGGATAATAATAAGAAGATGCTCCAGTGTACAATACGTTTATCCAAAACAGATAGGTTTTTTGCGTGAGCAAAGGTCAGTGTTTTAATCCATATGCAACACTTATACAACTAATTTGTTAATTTTAGCAATAGGCAAGCACACCCCTTTTTATAATATGACCAGGATCAAATTGTCGAAGATCAGTACGGCGCCCCCTGAAAAATCAGATAAGGAAACAACCAAAGCAGCCACCAAAGTGTTTATTGAGGAGCTGGATGAATTACAGAACCTGTTGTATGCGCAGCACAAACACAGTGTGCTGGTAATATTGCAGGGTATGGATGCCAGTGGCAAAGATGGCGCGGTACGTAATGTACTGGGGCAAATGAACCCGCTGGGCGTAAGGGTGTACCCCTTTAAGGCGCCCACGCAGGATGAGCTGGACCATGACTTTTTATGGCGCGTGCATGCACATGTGCCGGCAAAAGGCATGATCCATGTATTTAACCGTTCGCATTACGAAGACGTGCTGGTGCAGCGCGTGCATAAGTGGGTAGATGAAAAGACCATTCAAAAAAGAATGGGCGCTATTAATGATTTTGAAAAGCTGCTTACAGAACATAACAGCACGCATATACTGAAATTTTACCTGCATGTATCGCGGGAAGAGCAGGCCAGGCGGCTGCAGGAGCGTACTGAGGACCCGCGTAAAATGTGGAAGTATAATGCAAATGATCAGAAAGAAGCCCTGCTTTGGAAACAGTACCGCAACGCGTATGAAGATGTGTTTGAGCATTGCAGCTATGTGCCCTGGCACATTGTGCCTGCGGATCATAACTGGTATAAAGAGTACCTGGTGGCTAAAACGTTAAGGGATATACTGAAAAAGCTGAAGATGAAATACCCGGCAATAAAGCAGAAATAATATCTTTATACGAACCTGTTTCGGGAGAATGTTTATTTTGCGTCGTTAATTTGTAACCATAAAACCTTTCCTTATGTCGTTCTTAAAAGAATTCAAGGAATTTGCCGTAAAAGGCAACGTAATGGATCTGGCTGTGGGTGTGATTATTGGAGGTGCATTTGGTAAGATCGTAACATCACTGGTTGATAATATCATTATGCCGGTGGTAGGCCTGTTCCTCCAGGGAGAAAGCTTTACAGACAAATTCTTACTGCTGGACAAAAGTAAAGGGAACTTTAGCACCCTGGCCGATGCAAAAGCAGCCGGCGTAGCCGTTTTTGCCTATGGTGCATTTATACAGAGCGTGCTGGATTTTTTGATCATAGCCTTCTGCGTATTCCTGCTGGTAAAATTTATGAACCGTTTAACGCGCAAGAAAGAGGCTGCCGCTGCCCCTGCTGCTCCTCCGGAATTAACAACACAGGAAAAACTATTGACGGAAATCAGGGATACGCTTAAATCTAAATAACTGCTGGCCTTCCCACAGCTGTACCTTAAAATACGTTACCATGCAATTGCTATCTGGCGGTATCATTAACCCGCTGCCGGATAACCGGCCTATAAATAAAACAAACTATTTGCTGATGAAATTTACAGGAATATTCCTTTTTTGCCTTTTAGCAGGCATGTACTCGCTGCATGCCCAGGATTGGAGAACCGAGCGGGAAGAGATGAATAAGAAATTTAAAATAGCCGAAGATGATACCGCTAAAGTGCGCTGGCGCAGGGGCGGCATATTTAACATAAACGTAAACCAGGGGTCTTTAACCAACTGGGCTGCTGGTGGCGATAGATTTTCGTTTTCAGTAGCCTCCACATTTACCGGCTACATTGCCTACCGGCAGGGCCGGCGTACCTGGGATAATGTGCTGGACCTGGCCTATGGCTATGTGAACACCACCAGCCTGGGTGGCCGTAAAAGCGACGACCGCATAGATTTTACCAGTAAATACGGTTACGACATAGGAAAGCACTGGTACCTGAGCGCCCTGTTGAACCTGCGCACCCAGTTTACCAATGGTTATTTATACGACAGTACGCCGCCGCGGCTTACCTCCCGCTTCTTTTCACCGGCCTACGTGCTGCTGGCGCCTGGTTTTGACTATAAGCCTACAGAAGCCCTGTCGGTATTCATGACGCCCATATCTGCACGCTTCCTGCTGGTAATGGACAATTATCTTGCTTCCCAGGGCGCCTACGGCGTAGATA
>NZ_DASTRI010000095.1:0-40446 GCF_035761305.1 Chitinophaga sp.
AGTAGTGGAAAACCCCGAGCTGCGCAAACGCTTTTCGCACTTCATAAACGCGCCCGAAGAAAAAGATCCTACCGTAAAATTTGAAACCCTGCGCGAGCAGAAGAAAGCTGCCAACTGGACCAGATAAATGAATAATGAATAGTTAATAATTAATAATTGATCAAAATCCTTTTTGTATGTCATTAAATAACACAGCAACCATTACCTGGTTCTTTGCCTGCAAAGTAGAAGATGTGCCGGCCAACGGCGGCGTATGCGTGAAGTACCTGGATGAGCAGATTGCTTTGTTTCACTTTCCCCGCCGGGGCGAATGGTATGCCACACAAAACCTTTGCCCTCACCGGCAGCAGATGGCCCTGAGCCGTGGCATGACAGGCACACAGGAAGGCGAGCCCAAGGTAGCATGCCCCTTTCACAAAAAAGCATTTTCCCTGCTGGACGGGCGCTGCCTGTCGGACGACACGGAATGCAGCCTTACCACCTACCCGGTAAAGATTGAGGATGACCGCGTATACATTGGCATTGCAGGCGGCCGGGAACCAGCAGCTGTAATGGCATAGCCATAAAATATGAAACCCGGCAGCTGGCAGGCTGTCGGGCTTCTGACTTTAATATGATTGGCATCACATCTAAAATCAACCAAAGGTACATGAAAAAATTATTCATTGGAGGGCCGTTGCTTTTAGGCGCATGCTGCTATCAGCCCTGCCTTGCCCAGCTCTCCGTAAGCGCGCAGCTGCGAACGCGCACCGAGCTGCGCGACGGCCAGGGCACCCCGCTGCCTGGCAACGCAGATCCCGCCGTTTTCACCTCCCAACGTACCCGTTTCAGCGCAGGCTTTACCACTTACCGCATACGGCTGGGCCTAACGGTGCAGGATGTACGCGTTTGGGGACAGGACGCTTCTACCATTAACCGCACCACCACCGCCAATAACAACGGCCTGATGCTGCACGAAGCCTGGGCAGAAATATTACTCACAGATACTACCTTAAAACAGCAAAGCCTGCAGCTGAAAATAGGCCGGCAGGAGCTGGTATATGACGACAGCCGCCTGCTGGGCAACCTGGACTGGCTGCAGCAGGGCCGCCGCCACGATGCCGCTGTGCTGAAATATGAGCGCAGCAGCTGGATGCTGCACCTGGCCGGCGCTTTTAACCAGGACAAAGAAAACGCCGCCAACACCATTTATGACCCTACCCCGCCGGGCAACTATACCGGCAATACAAACGGGGGCAGCAACTACAAAAGCATGGAGTTTGTATATGCGGGTAAAAAGCTGGCCAAAGGCAATGTGTCATTCCTGTTCCTGGCCGACCAGTTTTCCCGTTACCATACAGACACGGTGAACAATGCACCGGTAAAAACCTGGGAAGGCCCCACCTATAACCGTATGACCACGGGCCTTTATTTTAATAACACCTTTCAGCGCGTAACGCTTACCGCCGCAGCCTACTACCAGTTTGGCAAAAATGCTGATGGCCTTCAGCTGAACGCCACACTGCTTTCCGGCGCATTCCAGTATGCGCTTACCGGCACATTCAGCGCCGGCGCGGGAGTGGATTATACTTCCGGCGGCAGCAACGGCAACACCAGTCGTGCCTTTGACCCGCTGTACGGCACGCCGCATAAATTCTGGGGGTATATGGATTATTTCTACGTAGCCAGCGGGTTTGGCAACCGCGGCCTGCAGGACTATTACGTGAAAACAAAATGGAAACCCGGCAGCAAATGGCAGGTAAACGCCGATGCACATACTTTTTACAGCGCCAGCGCTATTCCTGCTGTAGCCGGCCAACCGGCGCCTGCCCGGCGTTTTGGCACAGAGGCCGACCTCACCGCTGCTTTTGCGCTTACTTCCATGATAGGCTTTGAAGGCGGGTACAGCCACTTCTGGAACACCAATAGCCTTACAGGCCCTGGTGTAAAAAATGTGGCCAACGCACAAAGCAATAGTAACTGGGCATACCTGGCGGTAAGTATACGCCCTGCTTTCCTGTTTAAATAACCACCATTAAAAAAAATATTATGTCCGGCATACCAACTGCACAACCGCTGCAAAAAATAAAAATCTTCAGCCTGGGAACGCTGCAAATGCGCACCTTTCACCTTACCTGGCTCATGTTCTTTGTATGCTTTTTCGGCTGGTTCGGGCTGGCGCCGCTGATGCCTACCATCCGCGCCGACCTGGGGCTGAGCAAAGCGCAGGTGGGCAACATTATTATCGCATCTGTTTCAGGCACCATCATTGCCCGGCTGATCATAGGAAAGCTATGCGACAGCTGGGGACCGCGCAAAACCGCGGTACGCCTGCTGCTGGCAGGCTCCATACCGGTATTCCTGGTAGGCCTTTCAAAAGATTATACCACCTTTTTACTGTTCCGTTTAGCCATTAGTGTTATAGGCGCTTCTTTTGTGGTAACACAGTTTCATACCTCCATGATGTTTGCCCCCGGCATTAAAGGCACCGCCAATGCCATTACTGGCGGCTGGGGCAACCTGGGCGGGGGTGTTACCAACATGGTGATGCCGCTGATATTTGCCGCTATTGTTGGTTTTGGCTACACCAAAACCGAAGCATGGCGCTATGCCATGATAGTACCCGGCATCATGATGCTGGTAGTAGCTCACCTGTATCATCGCTACACTAAAGACACTCCTGCTGGTAACTATGAAGAAATCGGATATACCGCCGGCAAAGCCAGCACAGACTGGTCGGTGCTGGCCGACTGGCGCCTGTGGGCGCTGACCATGGCCTATGCCATGTGCTTTGGTATGGAGATCACTTTTGACAATATAGCTTCGCTGCATTTTGTAGACAGCTTTCATCTTTCACAAAGCAGCGCCGGTTTCTGGGCAGGCGTGTTCGGGTTCATGAACCTGTTTGCGCGCGCCCTGGGCGGCATTGTATCTGACAAAGTAGGCGCCAGGGCCGGTATGAAAGGTAAAGGCCGCCTGCTGGCGCTGATGCTGCTGCTGGAAGGCAGCGGGCTGCTGCTGTTTGCGCAGGCAGGCTCGCTGGTGCTGGCCATTATTGCCATGCTGGGCTTTGCGCTGTTCCTGAAAATGGCCAATGGCGCCACTTACGGCATTGTGCCATTTGTAAATGAAAAAAATGTAGGGTTAGTGAGCGGCATTGTAGGCGCAGGCGGTAACCTGGGCGGCATGCTGTTCGGCTTCCTGTTTAAATCGGAAAGCATTACTTACGTACAGGCGTTTACGTACATCGGCTACGTTATTATTGCCGTATCTGCAGTAGTAATGTTCACCAGCTTTGCAAAAAGCAGCGTTACCCAATCTGCGCCTACGGGCCGGCCGGTAGCGTTGGCGGAATAATTTTTTAACCGGGGGGCTCCTGGAACTACATTTATGATTTTTTACATCCAAAAGCGCCCCTCTTAACTGAAAACATGCATGCCGGCATCTTTTAAAACTACCTGTTGTTATTGCGGTGTGGGCTGCGGCATAGTTGTGCAGCAGAACAGGCAGGGTAAGCTGGAAGTAAGCGGGGATAAGGAGCACCCGGTAAACCGGGGTATGCTGTGCTCTAAAGGTATGAACCTGCACTATACCGTAATGGACACCAGCGACCGGCTGCTGTACCCCGAAATGCGCTACAACAAGCAGCTGCAGCGCCAGCGCGTAAGCTGGGAGCAGGCGCTGGAACGTACCGCCGCTGTGTTTAAAACCATTATTGCGCAGCATGGGCCGGAGGCCGTAGCCTTTTATGCCAGCGGCCAATGCCTTACTGAGGAGTATTATGTGATCAATAAGCTGGTAAAAGGTTTTATCGGCAGCAATAATATAGATACCAACTCCCGCCTGTGCATGAGCAGCGCTGTTGCCGCCTACAAAATGGCCCTGGGGGAAGACAGCGTGCCGGTATGCTATGATGATATTGAGCTGGCCGACTGCATTTTTGTAGCCGGCGCCAACCCTGCCTGGTGCCACCCCATTTTATGGCGGCGCGTGGAAGCTGCAAAAGCCGCCAACCCTAACCTGAAAATTATTGTAAGCGACCCGCGCGCCACGCAAACCTGCTCAATTGCCAATGTGCACCTGCAGCTGCGCCCCGGTACCGATATTGTGCTGCACCACGCCATTGGCCGCCTGCTCATAGAGAACGGCCAGGTAGATGCCGCTTTTGTACAGCAGCACACAGAAGGGTTTGAAGCTTACCGGGAAACGGTGATGCAGCGCAGCATTACCGCTGCTGCCGCCGTTTGCGACGTGCCTGAAAGCGCCATACGCGAAGCTGCCGCTTATATCGGACAGGCCAAAGGCTTTATTACCATGTGGACCATGGGCCTGAACCAAAGCACCGTGGGTGTGCATAAGAACCTGAGCCTGATAAACCTGAACCTGGTTACCGGGCATATAGGTAAGCCCGGCAGCGGCCCCTTTTCCCTTACCGGTCAGCCCAATGCCATGGGTGGCCGTGAAGTAGGCGGACTGGCCAACCTGCTGCCGGCGCACCTCCTGCTTAACAACCCCGATCACCGCGCGGCTGTACAGGCGTTCTGGAACAGCAATCCTATATCGCCCAAGCCAGGGCTAACCGCCACGCAAATGTTCACCGCCCTGAATGAGGGCAAGCTGAAAGCCATCTGGATCATTGGCTCCAACCCGCTGGTAAGCCTGCCGGACGTACGCATGGCGGAAGCCGGGCTGCAAAAGGCGAAGTTTGTAGTGGTGCAGGAAATATCCGGCAAGCCCGAAACCCTGCGCTATGCCGATGTAGTGCTGCCTGCCGCCGCCTGGGCGGAAAAAGAAGGCACCATGACCAATGCAGAACGGCGCATCAGCTACCTGCGAAAGATAACAGACGCGCCGGGTCAGGCGCTGCCGGATGCCGAAATCATTTGCCGTTTTGCACAGCATATGGGATTTAACGGCTTTTCCTACCATTCATTTGCGGAAATATTTGACGAGCATGCGCGCCTTACCGCCGGCACGCATATCGACATCAGCGGGCTGAATTACAATATACTGCAGGCAAAACGCAGCGTGCAATGGCCCTACCCTGCCCAGGCCCACAAAGGCACTGCGCGGCTGTTTACAGACCATCTTTTTTATACGCCATCCGCCAAAGCCATCATACATAGTTTTGAGGATAGCAGCCATCCGGTTGCCGGGGACGATACCCATCCGCTGATACTCACCACCGGCCGCATCCGCGACCAGTGGCATACTATGAGCAAAACCGGCAAGGTAAACCGGCTGAAGCAGCATATATCACAATCTTTCCTGGAAATACACCCCGATGATGCACGGCAGCGCCATATTCAGCAGGACGATGTAGTGGAAATATTCAATACTAACGGCAACGTACGTGTGAAAGCGCGCCTGAGCAGCACCATCAAAAAAGGCGTGGTGTTTTTGCCCATGCACTGGGGTAAAATACTGCAAAACGATTTGCACCGCGCCAACAACCTTACGCATAACCGGGTAGATCCTATATCCGGCCAGCCCGACCTGAAATTTGCGGCCGTACAGGTACAACGCTACCGCAAGCCGGTGCAGAAAATTGTGATCATAGGCGCCGGAGCAGGCGCCAGCGGCTTTGTGCGCGCCCACCGTGCGCTGAACACCACCGATGAAATAGTGGTTTTCAGCAAGGAAGACCAGCCCTTTTACAACCGGGTAATGCTGCCGGATTACATCAGCGGCACCCAGCACTGGGAACAGCTGGTGAAAATGACGGATGCGGAAGAAGCAGCCCTGAACATTACGCTGCACCGCGGCGTAAGCATAACGCATATTGACCGCGCGCACAAGGTATTAACAGACAGCCGGGGCCATACCCATACCTATGATGTGCTGATACTGGCCACCGGCAGCCGCGCCGCTACTTTAAAAGACACGCCGCCCCTGAAAGGCATTTTTACCATGCGCAACCGGCACGATGCCGATGCCTTTACCGCTCACCTGCAGCCCGGAAAAGGCAAGGTGCTCATAGCAGGCGGCGGGCTGCTGGGCATAGAGCTGGCCGCCTCCCTCCGTGAAATAGATATAGACGTTGCCGTTATACAGCGCACCTCCCGCCTCATGGACCGGCAGCTGGATGCGCTGGCCAGCCAGCTGCTGTATGAGGAGCTGACAGACCGCGGCATTGAAATACTGTACAACGATGAGGTGGAACGCTTCATAGGCCTGCACGAACTGGAAGGGCTGCAGCTCAAAAGCGGGCGGCAGATAGCCTGCCAGGCTTTTGTAGCCACCATAGGCACTGTGCCTAATATTGAGCTGGCGCAGGCCTGCCAGCTACCCTGCAAGCGCGGTGTGGTGGTAAATGAATACCTGCAAACCGCCGACCCGGATATTTATGCAATCGGGGAAATAGCGGAATTTAACAGCACCCTGTATGGTATTACCGCCGCGGCAGAACAGCAGGCAGGCGTGGTAGCCCGCTACCTGAACGGCGACATCAGCGCCTGTTACCAGGGATCTGTATTCATGAACATATTAAAGCTGCACGGCACCCAAATTGCCTCACTGGGCATGGCGCATACCCCGGACGATCCGGCGTATGAAGAGGTAGTGTTTATTGATAAAGCCAAACGTTACTACAAAAAATGCATTATCCATAACGACCGGCTGGCAGGCGCCATACTCATAGGCGACCGTGCTGAGTTCAACGAATTCAGGGAGCTGATGCAAAACAATATGGAGCTGAGCGACAAGCGCCTGGAGCTGCTGCGCTCCGGCAAAAAGCCCGAACCGGTAATAGGGCCGCTGGTATGCGCATGCGGCAATGTAGGGGAAGGCAACATCTGCAATAAAATAAAGGAAGGGCATACCACGCTGGAAAGCGTGTGCAGCGCGTCCGGCGCAGGACAGGGCTGCGGCAGCTGCCGCCCCGAAGTACAGGCCATACTGGAACACACCCTTAACATACCCGCGAAAACAGCTAAAAAACAACCTGAAAAAGTATTAAGCGAATGAGCCGGCGCATACACACCATATATATCAATTTTACAGGCGGCATTATTTCACCCGGCCACCTGCACGAAACGTTGCAGCTTGCCGCGGCAGCCGGCGTAACAGATGTACGCCTGGGCCTGCGGCAGCAATTGCTGATGGATATACCGGCCAGCCACTTTAAACAGTTCAGCGAACAATGCGAACAGCAGGGCATTGCCTTTCATGAGCAGGAAACAGCAAAACCCAACATTACCAGCTCTTACCCCGGCGCCGGCATTTTTATTACAGACGGCTGGCTGAGCGAAGGCGTTTACAAAGATGTATTTGACCTGTTTGACTATACGCCTGCCTTAAAAATAAACATCTGCGACAGCCGCCAAACCTTTGCGCCTTTGTTTACCGGGCATATAAACTGGGTAGCTGCCGCGCATGCCCATTACTGGCACCTGTTCATTCGCCTGCCGGGCACCGATCAGCTGCTGCCCTGGCCCGAGCTGGTTTATACCAACCACATTGCCCGGGTAAGCCGTTGTATAGAAGCCCTGCTGCAAAACGGCATCACAGATGTTAATAACCTGCACGTACAAACGAAAAATAAGCTGGAATATACCGGCCGCCCCGGGGCCGAGCTGGCGCTGCCGCCGTTTTACCTGCCCTATTATGAGGGTTTTAACCGGTACCAGAACGGTTACTGGCTGGGCATTTACCGGCGGGATGAAAAGTTTCCCCTTTCCTTTTTACAGGAGCTGTGCGCTATTTGCCTGGAAACCCGCACCGGCCAGCTGTATGCTACATCATGGAAAACCATTATCATTAAAAATATAGACCCTGCCCACCGCCATTTGTGGGATTATGTGCTGGGCAAATACCGTATTAATGTGCGGCATGCCGCCAATGAGCTGAACTGGCAGGTAGAGGATAATTCTGAAGACGGGCTGATATTAAAGCGCCACATTATCCGCCACTTTGATGTGGCGGATGTGCGCACCTACGGGCTTTGCTTTAGCATACGCATGCAGGGCACCACCGGGCACTTTGGCTCGGTAGTAATACGCCGCCAGGAAAGTAAGTACAGCAGCAAGCTCAAATACCTGCAGCGCTATGATATATTGTACACGCCTGGTTTTAACCCCAACACAGCCACCCTGCTGCTGTACCGGGAAGAGGTGGCCAAAGAGCACCTGGGACCTTACCTGGTATCGCTATGCAAAGAGTTTTATGAGCAGGGCAGCGCCACCAATGCCCTGCAGGCTTTTGTGAGCAGCCGGCAGGCTACCATAGCTGCGCCGCTGCCCGATAAAAAGGTGCACCAATGCCGGCAGTGCCTGAGCGTGTATGATGAAACGTTAGGAGAACCGGCGCAGGACATTGCGCCGGGCACACCTTTTGAAAGCCTGCCGCCTCATTTCGGGTGCGCGCTGTGCGGCGCACCGGCAAGCTGTTTTAAGGAGATCAGTGAAAAAGAATTAGGGGTTGCAGCATCTTCTGCTACACCCAGGTGAACGGGCTTTCTGAAGGCACATGCGCTACCGGCAAACCCGGTACTTTAGGACGCAGCCAGTTTACCAGCCACTCCATGCCCGGCTCCTCACTTACGCAGTGGCCCAGCACCACCAATGCGGTTTTAGCACCCAGCTGCCGCGCATCGCGCACATATTCCGCTGTTTCCCATTCATGTACTTCGCCTACGATCAGCACATCGGGCTTTTCCTGCTCCAGCAGGGATATTTGCGCCTGCCCGCCGGCTGCCCCGGGCATTAATGCCACGCGCAAGCAGGGCTGCTGCATATCGCCAATAGCCCTTACATACGGTATATTTAATGTTGTTTTCAGGTGGCCGGTAATTTCCCGCAGGCTTTGCGACGGCATTTGCAGCACACGCGAACCCGGTTTGTAGTATTGCACCCAGCCGGCTTTTTTCAGCACGCCGTAGCCAATACCATCGGGCTTAACAGCATGCCAGTAATCGTGAAAACGCCACACCGTAATGTTATGCTTTTCCAGCAATGCCTGCTTTTGCTTTACTACTGCGCTGTTGGGTACGTAGTTCACATCGTCCTGGTGGTTATAGAAGGTAGGTTCATGCGCTATAATAAAGTTGGCTTTACGCCGGGCCGCTTCCTCAATTACCTGCACAGTGGCAAACATGGTGGTAACAATGCCCGCAACAGGCTGGCTCATGCTGCCGCTTTTAATAGTATCAACCGTTGTTTTAAAAGGCGCGCCGGGCACCTCTTTCAATATAGTGTCTATCACCTCTTTAACGGTGTATTTACGCGGCTGCTGGCCCATGGCCGCACCGGGCACCTGCAGCAATGCAGCAGCTGCGCCGGCTTTGAGGGAGTGCGCTATAAAAGCTCTTCTGTTAAAATTGTTTTTCATACGGGAAAACTTTTAGATAATTACGAATTGTCAATTACGAATTATGAATGGAGCGACGGTTGATTGAATATTATTGAATACCAGGATGGGCGGTGCTTTTTTTTTGCTGTAAGGCATACATATTCCGGTAGCACATCACCGCTGTAACTACATCTCCCAACTCGTAATTCGTAATTGACCATTCGTAATTTACTTAATAATCCCGTTCTCTTTACAGAAGGTAAGCACCTCCTCCATATTGCCGGCCTGGAACTTGCGCAGGATGTTAAGCCGGTGCGCTTCTACCGTGCGCACGCTTACATTCAGCGCCTCTGCTATTTCCCGGTTGCTCAGGTCATCGTCTATCATTCTCAGTATTTGCTCCTCCCGTTTTGAAAGCGATATTTCCACGCTGGCCAATGCTTTGTGGCCGGATGTTTTTTGCAGGTCCTGGTATTTTTTTACCAGCACATCTGAAACATCGCCTATAAAATAAAACCGGCCTTTGTGCACCGTGCGGATGGCGTTGAGGAATATCTTGTTGCTGGTGTCTTTTAAAACATAGCCGCTGGCGCCCATTTCAAGCGCTTTAGCCACATAATCCGGGCTGTCGTACAGGCTAAAAAACAGCACCTTTCCCTGGGGGTGCTGCTTTAAAATGGCCTGGCTGGTTTCTATGCCGTTAATGCCCGGCATGCGAATGTCCATAATAATTACTTCCGGGGTTACAGTGTTCAGCGCCTGCATGGCTGTTTCGCCATCGCAGGCCTCTCCTACCACTTCCATATCCGGTTCACTGTCTATCAGCTGCTTCAGCCCGTTCCTGAATATTTCATGGTCATCTACCAGGAAAACTTTTATGTGCGTGTGCGTGGTTATTGTCATACCAAAGGAATTTCCAGTTGAACAATGGTGCCTTTGCCGGGTTGCGCATCCAGGCTAAAAGTGCCGCTCAATAGCTCTGCGCGCTCTTTCATGCCCCGTATGCCATTCATTTTCCTGGCAAGATTTTTTAAATGCAGCTGCTGACTGTCGAAATAAAAACCTTTACCGTTATCCTTTATCACCAGGTTCAGGTAATGGTTAGCAGTATCAATAAATATTTCAACCCGCGATGCATACGAATGTTTGATCACGTTATTAAGCCCTTCCTGCAAAATGCGGTACACGCTTATTTCCAGCTCTCTTGACAGCGGCCCGGATTGTATGTTGGCATCCAGCCAAAAATCTATTTTACGGTTGGCATCCTTACAGGTGCTCACCAGGTCTTCAATGGCCGGGAGCAGGCCAAAATCTTCCAGCACGCTGGGCATCAGGTCGGCGCAAATGCGCCGGGTTTCCGTAATCAGCTTTGCCAGCATCATGTTTACCATGGCTACTTCAGGGTCGGGTGTACCAGCACGGTCCTGTATCTGCTCCAGCTTCATACGTACGCTCGTAAGCATTTGCCCTATACCGTCATGTATCTCTGCGGTGATGCGCCGGCGCTCTTTTTCCTGGCCGTTGATGATGGCGTACGACTTTATTTTTTGTTCCGCTGCCTCGCGCCGCAGCTTGTCTTCCATCAGCAGCTGGTTTTCGCGCTCCGCGTTCTTGCGGTTGGTGATATCATTGCCTATGAGCAGGTACTGGTATAGCTTACCGGCATTGTCAAACACCGGTATCAACGTTACATCCAGCCAAAATCCGGCGCCGTCGGAGGCATAGTCGAATATTTCATCCTGCCATACCTCCTGCTGTTTTTTGGCGTCGCGTATGTGTTCATAGATCACGCTTTCCGGCCCGCCGGTGTTGTTATAGAACACCTGCCTGCCGCGCAGCTCCAGCATGGAGTAGCGGGTAACATAGCAGTATTTATCATTCGCATATATGATTTTTCCCCCGGGATCTGTTTTTACCAGGTAGGTAGCTTTGTCCAGCGCATAGTTCATTTCCCGCAGCTCCTTGTACGACTCTTCCATGCGGGTATTCGCCTCCTGTAATTCTTCCGACAGCTGCTTGGCTCTTTCCTCAGATGATACTAAGCCTACCACTACTTTTTTTATGTGAATGGCCAGCGGATAAAAAATAAACACGGCTTCCAGGGCCAGGGTTAACAGCACAAGCGCCAGCATCAGGTAATCGATCTGTTTCAGCTGGCCAATGCGTTCCTTGGAAAAGCGGTCATAGTCAAACACAATCAGCTCCATACCCAGCAGGTACGACTGCTCATAATCCAGTATGGTTTTTACATAAGGGCGTATAAGCTCGGGCCGGAAGGTTTTGGCGGTGTCCAGCACTGCAACAATATGCTCGGCCGCGTTCATCATTTCCTGCCGGGGATGGCTGATAAGCTCAAACATGGTTTTTATCTCCTCCATGTTATCTGCAGGCAGGTTCAGGAAACGGCTGCCTATTTCCAGGCCTTCCTGCGCCTTTTCCCATTGCTTGAGCGTATTTACAAATTCCTTGCGGCTGATATCATACTCATATCCATACTCCAGCATCAGCGCTGTTTTGCTCAGCGTTTGGCTGTAGGTGCGCAGGCGGGCTGCGAAATTAATAACATGCGAGTCGTCCATAGACCGGTTGAGGTGCTGCTGTATTCTTACCTGGCTGGCAATGGACAGCACCGCTATAAATGTTAAAGCAATGCCATACCGGATGGTAAAGTGCTTAAAAAGCTTACTGCCTTCTGATATGATCGTAAAATCACTTTTCATGCTAAACGGATGCTTAAAACATTCAACGCCGGCCTGTACTGCCGCCGGCTATACGGCAATATGCTCCTGCAGCTCCTGGAAATCAAAAGTGGCTGCGCTGCCTTCCTTTATCATTCTGCCTCTTTCCATAAAATAAAAGTAGTCGGTTACATGCCTGGCAAAATCTATCTTCTGCTCTACCAGCAATACGGCCATGCCCTTTGTAGTTACCAGCCGGCGCAGGATGTCGCCTATTTCAATGGCAATAGACGGCTGCAGCCCCTCCGTGGGCTCATCCAGCAGCAGCAATGCAGGCCCGCTGATAAGCGTGCGCGCAATAGCCAGCTGCTGTTGCTGCCCTCCGCTGAGGTTACCGCCGGCGCGGCGGCGGAACTCTTTAAGAATGGGAAACAGGGTGTAAATTTCTTCTTCTGTCATGCGCGGCTTGTGGTCCGGTGTGGCTTCCAGGCCCAGTAGCAGGTTTTCCTGCACGGTAAGCTTTGGAATAATTTCCCGTCCCTGGGGCACATATCCTATGCCGGCGCGCGCAATCTTATAAGGCGCCTGACTGGTAATGGGCCGCCCTTTGAGCAGCACCTGCCCCTGCCGCGCCTTCAGCAGGCCCATAATGGTTTTCAGCAGGGTGGTTTTACCTACGCCGTTACGGCCCATAACGGTAGTAACAGTGCCTGGCTGCACTTCCAGGTTTACGCCCCATAAAATGGTGCTTTGGCCATAAGCGGCAACAATATCATTTACCTGCAGCAGTGTTGTTGGCTCCATATAATTATAATTTTTCCAGCTGCGCATTGGCCCTGCCCAGGTAGCAGTCAATTACCCGCTGGTCGTTCTTTACGGTTTCAAAAGGACCTTCGGTCAGCAGCTTGCCGTTTACCAGCACGCTTACCAGCCTGTTGGCAATTTGCTTTACAAAATGCATGTCGTGCTCTATTACAATTACGCTGTGCTGCCTGGACAGCTCCAGCAGCAGCTCCCCGGTTTTTTCCGCTTCCTGGTCCGACATGCCGGCGGCCGGTTCATCTATCAGCAGCAGGCGCGGGTCCTGCAGCACTACAATGGCTATTTCCAGCCACTGCTTTTGCCCGTGCGAAAGGGCGCCGGCGGGCCGGTGCAGCGCTGCTGCCAGCCCAACCCTTTCCGCCATGGCTTCAATTTTTTCTTTGCAGCCCGCAGGCATTTTCCTGAACAATGCGCTGAACACATCTTTTTTCATACGGGTAGCCAGCCACATGTTCTCAAATACGGTAAGGCCGGGAAATACAGACGGCTGCTGAAATTTGCGGCCTATGCCCAGCTCCGCTATCTGCACTGCTGTTAGCCCGGTTAAATCATGACCGTTGAACAGGATGGCGCCTGTATCGGGTTGTGTTTTGCCGCACAGTATATCCATGAACGTTGACTTACCTGCGCCATTAGGGCCTATGATCACGCGCAGCTCCTGCTCTTCCAGCTGAAAATGCTGCAGGTGCAGCGCCTGCACGCCGCCAAAAGCAACGGCCAGGTCATTTACTTCCAGTAGCATATCTTTCCGGGTTTGTTTTAATGCCAATGCCCGCGCCTATCTTTTCCAACAGGCCCAGGAAACCTTTATCAAAATACAGTACTGTTAATATGTACAGCAGGCCCAGTATGAACAGCCATCCCTGCGGAAATACACTGGTAAAGTAGCTGTACACACAGTTCACCAGCAGTGCGCCTATGACTGCGCCTTTGAGGTTACCGCGGCCACCCAATGCCACCCACATCAGCATTTCCACAGACGCTCTTACATCCATACGGCCCGGCGTAATAATGCCGGTTTGCGGCACGTACAGCATGCCCGCCAGTCCGCCCAGCATAGCCGCCATCACAAAGGCAGCCAGCTTGTAATGCAGCACGCGGTAAGCTGTAAAGCCCACCCTGGCCTCACTGTCGCGGATAGCCTGCAGCACCTTGCCGAATTTGGAATGCACCATTTTATAACAGGCCCAGTAAGAAAGGCATAACATGGCCAGTGTTACCAGGTACAATCCCAGCTTTACATGAGGCTTGTACAGGTCAAAGCCCAGGAGGTTTTTAAACCCGGTGAGGCCGTTGGTGCCGCCCAGGTTTGTTTCGTTGCGTAAAAACAGCAGGTACATGGATAGGGCCAGCGCCTGCGTAATAATAGCCATGTACACGCCTTTGATACGGCTTTTGAATATAAAGTAGCCTATTATAAAAGCTACTGCAGCAGGCACCAGCAGCGCCAGCACAACAGCAGGCACCAGGCCATGGAAAGGCTGCCAGAACGCGGGCAGCACGGTAATGTCATTCCAGGTCATAAAGTCGGGCAGCGCCTGCCCCTGCAGGGCGGTGGCTTTCAGCAGCAGGTGCATGCCTATGCAGTAGCCGCCCAGGCAAAAGAAAAAGGCCTGGCACATAGACATAATGCCGGTGTACCCCCAGATAAGATCAATGCCTAAAGCAGCAATGGCAAAGCAGCAATACCTCCCCCACAGGGAAATACTGTTGATGGACACCCATCCCAGCATATTCCCCACAGGTAAGACCACTGCAAAAAACAGTATAAATAATATGTTAACCAGCTTGGCAGGCTTTAACTGCATGTTGTGTAATTTTTAATTGAATAAGGTGTTATCAATCCGCTGCTGCCCGGCCTTTGTCGGGGAAAATGCCGCGTGGCCTGAACTGCATGAAAATCATGATAAGCAGCAGTATCAGCACTTTGCCGTAAACCGCTTCAAAAAACGCTTCCAGCACCTTTGAAAAAATACCGATGCCCAAACCGGCTGTAATGGCGCCCAGCAGTTTGCCTACGCCCCCTATTACCACGGTGAGGAACGCATCTACAATATAGGTTTGCCCCATGTCCGGCACTACGTTGCCTATCAGCGTCATGGCGCAGCCAGCCAGGCCCGCCAGGCCGGAGCCTATGAAAAAGGTAACAGCATCTACCCGCCGGGTATTGATGCCCAGGCAGGCGCTCATGCTGCGGTTTTGTGTTACGGCCCGTATCTGCATGCCCAGGCGTGTAGCCGTTAACGTATAATGCACGGCCAGCAGCACTACAACAGTAAGCCCAATAATGAATAAACGGCTATACGGCAGCACCAGGCCGGGCGTAACCTGCCAGCCGCCGGCCAGCATTTCAGGCAGCTTTACGGCCGTAAGGTCGCCAAACAGGGAGCGGGCCGTTTGAATAAGTATAAGGCTCACCCCCCAGGTGGCCAGCAGGCTTTCCAGCGGCCTGGCATACAGGTGGCGGATAATAAGGCGTTCCAGTAAAAGCCCCGCCAGGCCGGCTGTAACAAACGACAACGGCAATGCGGCTATAAAAAACCAGTTATTGCTATGCACATGCAGCACATTGGTGAACAGCAGCTGCACGCTGTAAGTGGTATAAGCGCCTATCATCAGGAACTCGCCGTGCGCCATGTTAATAACGCCGGCCAGTCCATACACAATAGCCAACCCCAGCGACACCAGTATGAGAATGCTTCCCAGGCTGATACCGCTGAACAGGTTCTGTATATAGGTGCCGCTGCTGTCCGTAGCAATGCGTATTGCAAAAAAAAGAACCATGCCGGCCAGCAGCACCGGCCATACCCACCTGGCGCCTGCCTGCTTTCCGCTTTTTATTCCATTGATCTTTAATAGTAACTCCATCAGCGCAACAATTAAAAGCAGGGCAGCACTTATAAGCATTGCTGCCCGCTGTTTCCGAATAGTATTGGATGTTTATTTTTTAGCAGTCAGCGAAAAGAAGGGCTGCGGATCAATCAAGCCCTGTGTTTTCCAGATAACGCTAAACTGCCCGTCGGGTTTAATTTCCCCGATCAGCACAGGCTTGGCCAGGTGGTTTACCTTCTCATCCATTTTTACATTGCCTGCGGGGGAGTCAAAGGTTAAGCTGTGCAGGGCGGCCCTAACCTTATCCACATCAAAAGAGCCGGCTTTTTCCGCGGCTTTGGCCCACAGGTACACATCGGTATAAGCCCAGCAAATAGGATCGTCGGTTACTCTTTTGGCACCGCCGGGTAAGTTCTTCTTTTCACAGAAAGATTTAAAAGCAGCTACAAACTTTTTGTTTTCCGGTATGTCAATTGACTGGTAATAATTCCAGGCAGCCAGGTGGCCTACCAGGAACTCTGTGTCCATGGCGCGCAGCTCATCTTCTGCCACGGAAAAGGCCATAATAGGACAGGTAGCAGCGGTAAGGCCCTGGTTGGCAAACTCTTTATAAAAAGGAATATTGGAGTCGCCGTTGATGGTAGACAGCACACAAGCTTTACCGCCTACTGCAAACTTCTTGATCTTTGATACAATGGTCTGGTAGTCCTGGTGATGAAACGGCGTGTATTCCTCAACGATATTCTCTTTTGGAATGCCTTTGGAAAGCAGGTATGCCTTCAGGATTTTGTTGGCTGTGCGGGGAAACACATAATCGGTACCTAAGAGGTAAAACCTTTTATAGCCGCCGCCTTCAGCGCTCATTAAATAATCTGCCGCAGGTATCAGCTGCTGGTTGGGCGTAGCGCCGGAGTACACTACGTTCTTAGAGCTTTCCTCCCCTTCGTACTGTACGGGATAAAACAGCAGGCCGTTATTTTCTTCAAACACCGGTAATACGGATTTGCGGGATACGGAGGTCCAGCAACCGAATACTGCTGCTACTTTTTTATCAATCAGCAGCTCCTTTGATTTTTCGGCAAACAGGTCCCAGTCAGAAGCCGGGTCCACGATAACGGGCTCAATTTTTTTGCCCAGCACGCCGCCGGATGCATTGATCTCATCTACCGCCATTTGCACCGCATCCTTCAGCGATACTTCAGAAATAGCCATGGTACCGCTCAGGGAATGCAGCACGCCAATTCTTACGGTGTTGGCAGCCGCAGAGTCGCTGCTGTTTTCTCCTTTGGATGCAGCGGAGTTACAGGCCGTAGTAAACAGTAGCGCAGCGCCGGCCAGCAGGAACAGGGTTGATTTGAATGCGAAAAAAATTTGCTTATACATGATATAATAAGTTTTAAAAGTTTAAATGGAATTATAAAGACAAACGGGCGTTAGAAAATGAAGAACTGCAGCTGTGCCCATACCTGGCCATATGTTTTTTTATCAAAGTTGCTGCTTTCTCCGGCCACGTTATAGGTGCGCGCTATGTATGACAGGCGCAGGTTGGTGCCCAGCGCATTGAAAAAGTAGTTAATACCGCCACCCCATACTGTGCTGGAGTTGAACTTATTAAAGCTTTCCACTGCAGTACCCGCAGTTTGCGCTGCTTTTGCGGCTATATGCTGGTTTTCAAATTTTACCCAGGGTTGCAGCTTAGCGGCTTTAAAGTAATAGCCCAGCTCCGCGAACTGCACGGTTTGCGCAGGTATCAGACCTGCAAAGGAATATTTCGACAGCGTATCTGTACCGCCGGTCATGTACTGGAACGCGCCGCTGAAAGTAATAGAGCCTTTATCTGTTACGGGATGATCAATAAACAGGTCGGTGCTCAGGTTGTAGTAACTGCCCTGGGCATCGGCGCCTATGCCCCAGGTAAGGGTTTTGCCTTTACCCAGGTTAGTGCCGGCATAATAAAAATCCTTTTCAGGATCCAGGAAGCTGTACGCCAGGCGGCCTACTACCCTTACCGGGCCTTTACCATCGATATTGCGGCCGGTAAAAGCGCCTACACGATATTCAAACTTATCGTTCGCTAAAAAGCCCCGCGTGTTAATACCCAGGTCGCGCCCGAAGTTGCCCTGCAGCGGGCTGCCGGCAAACAGGTTATACGGGTATTGGAAGTAAGAGAAGTCGTTAGCCATTAAGCCTGCAGCGCCCTGTAAACCGTTACGGTTATTGGAAACGAGCTGCTGGCCTGCAATTACCTGGAAAGCTTCGGAGAAGTTATACTGGAGCTGCGCATCCAGTATGATGGGCGATACCTTCACATTCTTGGTGCCGTCGGGGTTAGGGCCGCCGATTGCGCTGGGAATATCTGTTTCAAAAAAGAAGCTGGCTTTGGGAGTGAGCTGCCCTCCTACGAGCACACGGGCACGGTACAACGTAAAGCTCTTGCTCCAGCCGGAAGGTTCAGCAGCGGTGTGCGGTGCGCTAAAACCATCCTGCCCGGCGCCGGCAAACATGTGAACAATAGCGCCTACCTGCACGGATGGCTTAAAAGGTGTATTGTCCTGCAGGCCTTTACGGTTAATGTTCAGGTAAGCGTACTTACGTAAGTTGGCAAAATCCGGTATTTCCGGTAAAGGATTATGGGCTGTTTTGAAGGTTTCAGCAATGGAAGAGTCGGCGGGCAGGTGATGGCCGGT
Source organism: Chitinophaga sp. (assembly GCF_035761305.1). Lineage (GTDB taxonomy): Bacteria > Bacteroidota > Bacteroidia > Chitinophagales > Chitinophagaceae > Chitinophaga. The sequence continues at coordinate 18,287 of NZ_DASTRI010000095.1, forward strand.
TACAGGTGTTTTTTTGCCGGGAGGATTTTCGTAAGCGGCATAGGCAAACCCGGTATAAGCCAAATGAGCAATGAGAAACAGGCAACAGACTTTCATAGTCCTTGAGTTTTGATTTTGGCGATAATGTATGTGGTTGTCGCGCTAAAAGTACGTAAGTAACATTCAAATTACCAAATAGTATATATGTATATTTTTTATTAAAATGTGTAAATATAAATACTGTTGTTTCTTTTTATATTATATTAATATATTTATAATATATTGAAGCTGTCGTTTAGAAAAGGGATATACCTACTTGGTTATTAATAGTTTAATAATAAAATTTAACTTAAAACAGGATTTTAACCATTAAATGCCAACAGGTATAAAATAACGGATTTTTGGCAGGCACCCTTCAATCAAATTATCAAAAATGCATATATGGCGAAGCATAGTCTATGTAAAAAAGGCAACGCTTCGGTACTCCCGGTGGTATAGTATTTGTTTTCACTCCTGCTCACCAAAACAGTCTTTTATGCACATTATATTAGGCGCAACCGGCCGTGTGGGCGGCGAAGTAGCGGCACAGCTGGTGTCAAAGGGTGAAGCAGTAGTTGGAATTTCCCATAGCCGGGAAAAAGCGGCAGCATTGAAGGAAAAAGGCATGGATGCAGCAATAGCAGATGCCAGGGATCTCACTGCTTTGCGCACGGCCTTCCGTGGAGGCACCGCCCTGTTTATTATTACGCCTGAAACCGGGCAGGAGCAGGATGTGCTGGCAGAAACCCGGCATATACTGGATAATTACAGGGAAGCAGCGCAGCAGGCGGGCATTCAGAAAATAGTAGGCATTTCCTCCATGGGCGCACAATATGAAAAAGGCACCGGTAACCTGCAAATGTCGTACATGCTGGAACATGCATTTGAAGACCTTCCTGTTACACAAATATTCATACGCCCTGCTTACTATTACAGCAATTGGCTGCCGTACCTGCATACAGTAAAAGAAACAGGCGTGCTGCCCAGCTTTTACCCGGCCGGCCAGCGTATTTCCATGATAGCGCCTGCAGATGTAGGACGGTTTGCCGCCACGGTAATGACGGCCGATGAAGATAAAAGCACGCTGTACGAAATTGAAGGCCCACAGCAATACACGCCGCAGGATGTTGCGGATGCCTTTGGAAAGCTGTTGAACAAAACGGTAACAGTACAGCAGATACCCAAAGCAGCATGGGAAAAAACACTGGAAAGTATGCACTTCTCACCCGACGCTGTTAAGAATTTTGTAGAGATGACGGAAGCCGTGCTCGATGGCCGCGCAGCGCCGGAACGTAATGGCATCGGGCAGGTAAAAGGCCGTACCAGCCTCGAAGCTTATCTGAAATGTGCGATCACAACACCGTAAAATCCAAATTCACTCAAAAGTATGAAGGCATATACGCTGCTTACGCTTAATTTGCGCATAAAAAAACCATGCAAAAAATTACCACGTTCCTGATGTTTGAAGGCCAGGCAGAAGCGGCCCTGAATTTTTATATCAGCTTGTTCAAAGACTCACAAATCATCAGCATTACCCGTTATGGTCCGAATGAACCGGGTACAGAAGGCTCGGTTATGCATGCCACCTTTTCCCTGAACGGACAGCAGTTTATGGCTATTGACAGCAACGTGCACCACCAGTTTACCTTTACACCCGCTATATCGTTATATGTAAGCTGCGAAACGGAACAGGAAATTGATACATTGTTTGCGCAGCTTTCTGCCGGCGGCAGTGTATTAATGCCTTTAAGCCAATATCCTTTCAGTAAAAAATTTGCCTGGGTAAACGACCGTTTCGGCGTATCCTGGCAGCTTAGTTTAGCGTAACCCTTACTCTTTCATAGCCGCGGTTTCCGGGCGATAGCTGAGCGCTACCACGCCACTGTCAAAGTGTTTGTAATGCACCAGCACCAGGGGCCTGTTAACCGTAAAAACATCCGCGGAGAACAGGCGTTTCCCATGGCCTGCCAGCATAGGCTGCACCAGGAAACGGTATTCATCTATCATTTCCCACTGCGCCAGGGAAGCGGCCAGCCCCGGACTGCCGGGCATTACTATATCCTTGCCCGGCTGTTGTTTAAGGGCGGCAATGGCAGCTGCTACATTGTCTTTTACCAGCGTAGTGTTCTTCCAGCCGGCCTGCTCCAGGGTGGTTGATACCACCACTTTGTGAATGTCGTTGACCAGGTGGGCAAACTCATTTTCTGCCGGTGTGGCGCCGCCTTTTTCCGCTACCTGTGGCCAGTAGCTTTCAAACAGCTGGTAGGTGTTACGGCCAAACAACATTGTATCTGACCGTTTTACCACGTCATTGGCGTACAGGTGCAGCTCTTCGTCTGCAATAACGGAGCGGTGGTCGCAATACCCGTCGGGGGTTACGTTCAGTAGTAAAATAATGTTTCTCATGCCCGGTTGTGCACAAATTCTGCGCCTAACATTATGCAATAACGTAATGATTGTCAGCACAACAACCGGCAGCCTTCAGCTGTTTTATGTGCTGCGTTGGCAGATCGTATTAAACTTTATACCTTGCCATTGGTCTGATTTACCAAATTGATCTTTATGCGAATAAAGCATTATATCCCCCTTATGTTAGGCGGCCTGCTGCTGCATATAACAACTTCCTTACAGGCGCAGGACACCGCTGCAGACACAGCCCATTTGCCCGGCAGCAACTTCAGCCTGCAGGGCGCACTGGAAATGTTTAAGAAGGCCAATTCCCCCGAAGAATTTGAAAAGCTGCTGAATACACAGGATAACAAGGTGAATAACCTGGACCTTAACGGCGACGGTGATATTGACTACATTAAAGTAGTGAACAAGCGGGAAAACGATGTTCAGGTATTTGTGCTGCAGGACCTGGTATCTGAAACCGAAAGCCAGGACATAGCCGTAATTGAGCTGCAAAAAACCGGCGCAGAAAACGCGGTGATACAGATTGTAGGCGATGAGGATATTTATGGCCGGGAAACCATTATTGAGCCATCGGCCGGCAATGACGAAGCGGCAAATGAAACCAGTAAAAAAGAGGAACCCTACTTTGGCAGCGGCCCCCTTGTAAACACCCGCTATGCTCCTACCCGCGCCATTATAGTGAATGTGTGGGTATGGCCGTGCGTTCGCTTTGTGTTTGCACCGGCTTATACGGTTTGGGTATCGCCCTGGAGCTGGCGCGTACGGCCGGTTTGGTGGCATCCCTGGCGCCCGTTGGCCTGGACGGTGTACCGGCCCTACCGTTACCATTATGCACCGCATTATGTAGTGGTGCATACCCACCGGGTAGTGTATGCTCCAAGGATTTACCGCCCCATGCGTGTAACATCCGTAACGGTGCGTACCCGCAACCAGGTGGTAATAAACCGCTACCGCGCCAATCCCCGGCCTGCACGTACTTTCAGCAGCCCGCGCACTACCACTACCCGTACTTTTAACGGACCGCAGCGCACTATCAATACCCGCAGCCGTACTTACACCTCTCCCAACGGCAACCGGCAGGTTACCCGCCAACGTACCACGGTAAGCGGCCCGCGCGGCAGCGCCACACGTACGCGTACCCGTGTTAAAAGGCATTAGGGGGAATTAATAATTAAGAATTAAGAATTAATAGTTAGAAGGCGCTGGTGTATTGAATACCGGCGCCTTTTTAGTTTAGAAGTAACATTGCTTGCAGATGGCAGCAGCTGTATTGCAGTTTAGTGCAGACTTATTACCCGGCACATTTGCCAGTGATTGTTGTTGCGCTGCCACAATATAATGAACTTGCTGCCGTGTGAGGTAGCACCCTCTGCCAGGTTATGAAAACGGTGATAGCCTATTTCCACCGCTCCATAGCCGTTAATGGGGTACACTTCAATACTGCCCTTTATCAGCTCCCGCTTTACCTTACCGCAAATGTTTTTTTGGGTAGCGGCCAATACTTCAGCTCTTGACGTGGTTAACCCGCCCCGGTCATGATAAAACTCAAGGTTGTTTACCATCATATCCGTCATCTTATCCATGTTACAGGTATTGTAGGCGTTAAAGAAGGTGCTGTCCAGGTTAACAATAGTATCATATAATGCTTTATTATCCGGTACATAGGGCGCAGGTTGATAACGCTGCTCAGCGGCTGCTTCGGCAAAGTGTGTATTAACGTCGTAATCCAGTTCCCTGGCTAATTTCCAGGTATTGCCTTCTTTTTTCCACGTACGGGAAAACCTGGACACCTCTACCTGCTTTTCCGGCTGGCCTGGTTGTGATAAATAAAACTGCTGCACGCCGGTTTGCATGGCTTCCTGGCTGTTTACGGTAAATGCCTGCAGGCTGCCGGGCACTATTTGCCGGCGCAGGCGCGTACCAGCCTGCTGCTGCTTACACAACCGGGCGGCGCTGGTAATAAAATCGGCCAGGGGCTGGGCCATGGTGGGGTTCTCCAGGCCATTGTCGTGGTAAAAAACAAAATCTTTTGTGAACAGCGCCTGCAACGCTTGGGAGTCGCAGCTGCCGAGTGCTATGTGAAATAAAAGGCTGTCGGCGTGCAGCAACTGCTCATATAAAGGCCCGGAAACAGAAGCCTGGTAGCGCTGTTGCGCACGGGCCGGCCAGGCGGCCATTAACCATAGCATAAGGCAAAGGCCCGTAGTAATTGTCTTTCTCATACAATTAGTTTGTTATACAAAGATATATGTTTTTAATAGTAGTATGCAATACATACTACATATTTATTTTTACCTTTTCTGCTAATGACGATGGATAATATGGAAGGGGCGCTGCAAGCACTGCGGCAGTGTTGCTTTTGAAAGCCTGTTTAACCTGCATCAGCGGGAAGCTGCGTCACAAAAAAAAACCGGTCCGCTATGGGACCGGCTTCGCTTTCTAAGCAGTGGGATAGTTATCTGTAAAATCTTTATTTGCCCGGGTACCAGTTCCGCAGGCGAACATCAATATTTTTATCGCCGGCATTTACCAGCGCTTTAAATTCATTTATATCACTCAAGCCGTTCTGTCCGCGGTAGTGATAGGGGTATACGATCTTAGGTTTAAAGGCCAGCACCGCTGCTGCGGCCTCCTTCACATCCATGGTATAGGGCAGGTTCATGCACACAAAGGCCACATCAATATTCTTCAGCGCTTTCATTTCCGGAATGCCCTGGGTATCGCCGGAAAGATATACCTGCTTACCACCAATGGTGAGCACATAACCGTTGCCCCTGCCTTTGGGATGGCGTGGACTGGCGCCTAAGTTATACATGGGAATGGCTTTAATACCAATACCTGCCTGCATGCTTTGTGCGCCATTGTGCAGCACTACGGCTTTTGCCTTTAATGCAGCCGGCAGCAGCGCAGCTACCGCCTCCGGCACCACCAGCACGGTATTGGGCGCTATTACCTTTGCAATAGCGGCGGTATCAAAATGATCGCCATGTATATCTGTAACCAGGATAACATCCGGGGAAGGAAGGTTTTTAAAATCGGCCCCGCCGGCAGGATCTGCATAAACAGTAGTGTTGCCTATAGTAAGCGCCAGGCTGGCATGCTGTACAGGATGAACGGTGAGCGTACCTTTGCCGGTAGGCACCGCATCCGTACTTTGGGCCATTAAACGGGTGGCGCCCAGTAGTATGCACAATGCGAAAACCCTGAGTTGCATTAGATGGTTACTGTTTAGGTCAGGTAAATTTAAAAAAAGTTTAGCATAGCATGGTAGTGCCTGCTAAGAAATTATTGTAGTGTTAATGTTTTAAGGGCCATGTGTGCACGATAGGGAATGGTCCGCGCGTAGTTCAGCAAGAAAAGTTTAGCATATAAATATTAAAATATTCCTTACATTCGGTACAGGCTGTACCGGCGCATTGCATCACGTTATGAACTATTGGGCAAACTATACCTTACAGCAAGTGAACATTAATAATGAACAATGAATAATTAATACACGGTGCAACTTTCCGTTATCTGTATTCTCTTCTCTAACAACAACCACACATTAGTATGAACAAACTTTTATCAACCATTTTCTTTACAGCAGGCACGCTGTTTATTGCACACACTTTACAGGCACAGGGCTGCGTGGCTTTACGCGGCAGCGGCGCTACCTGCATGATGGCGCACACCGATGAAAGCCCCGACAAGTGGATGTTTACCAGCGGGGTACGCTACTTCCGTTCCTACAAACACTTTAAAGGACGGGAGGAACAGAAGGAACGCGTAGCACAGGGTACAGAGGTGATCAATCACCAAACCGCCATTGACCTTGCCCTTACCCGCATCCTGGACGACCGCTGGAGCATTATGGTAGATGTGCCTATACTGGCCAACGCCCGCTCTTCCCTATACGAGCACGGATTGGTGAACGGTGTTAACAAATACAATGAACGCCACAGCACACACTCATTTGGACTTGGCGATATGCGTATAGCCGTGTACCGCTGGCTGCTGGATCCGCACAAACACAGCCGCGGCAATATACAGGCGGGCCTGGGTATTAAGTTTGCCACCGGCGATTATGATGTAAAAGATTACTGGTACAATGTAGGCCCCAACGGCACCAAAGAGCTGCGCGAAGTTGACCAGTCGATACAGCTTGGCGACGGCGGCACCGGTATCACCATGGAGCTGAATGCCTACTATAATTTTACCACCCGCCTGGCGGTGTACGGCAACGGCTACTACCTGGTAAATCCACGTGAGCAGAACGGCACCCGCACCTGGCGCGAAACTTTGTCGCCCGCGCTGGCTAATGAAGCCATTAGCAGCGTACCTGACCAATACATGTTCCGGGGCGGCATCAGCTACACTGCACTGCGGTTTACCGGCTCCGTGGGCGCCCGCCTGGAAGGCATTCCGGTGCATGACCTGGTTGGCGGCAGCGGCGATTTCAGGCGGCCCGGCTACGTGTGGTCTGTAGAACCGGCCGTTTCTTACCAGGTTGGTAAAACCCGGCTGTTTGCAGCGGTACCGGTAGCGTTTGTACGGAACAGAACGCAAAGCGTTACGGATAAGGAAAGAAGCACGCCTACCAATAAAGTGAACGGGGATGCGGCATTTGCAGATTATGTAGTGAATGCGGGAATTTCAGTGAGGTTTTAGGGAAATCTAAAATGTAAAATGCTAAATGTAAAAGTAGCAGACAAATGGGCTATATGCAAACCTACATTCCATCACGCTACCACTGCCTCATTATTATACTTATTCCTGTAATCAATGGGCGACAAACCGGTAATTTTCTTAAACACCGTACGGAACGATTTAGTATCGTTATACCCTACTTCATACATCACCTCATTCACATTCTTTTTACTGATCTCCAGCAGTTTTTTGGCAGCTTCAATACGTACGCGCTGTATGTACTCTGCAGGGGTATTGTTGGTGGCCTTTTTAAAACGGCGGTCAAAGTGCCGGCGGCCAATGGCGAATTTTACAGCCAGGTCGTCTACAGAAAGATGCTCTGTAAGATTGTTTTCGATAAACTCCTGCGCACGTTTTATAGGTTCATCTTCATGTTTCTTTTGCCCGTTGAACATAATAAAGGGCGACTGGCTTTTGCGGTCAATTTCCAGCGCAAACAGCTTGGCGGCCATAATGGCGAATTCACGGCTGGTATATTTTTCAACAATATACAGCAGCAGGTTCCAGTAAGAGTTGGCGCCGCCGCTGGAGTACAAACCTTTTTCTTCTGTGATCACGCGCCCGTCTACCAGCTTTACCTCCGGGAACATTTCGCGGAACTCGCCAGCGGTTTTCCAGTGGCTGGAACATTCCTTGCCGTTCAACAGTCCCGTGGAAGCCAGCAGGAACGCACCTATGCAAAGGCTGGCTACTTCCGCGCCCTTTTGATGCTGTGCTATGATCCAAGGTATAAAGCCCTTGTTAATGTCCAGCGAATGCGGCAGGTTGCTGCCCAGGGCGGGAATAATGATCAGGTCTGTTTTTGTTACTTCAGTAGTGAGCTGGTCGGCATGTACGGTAAACAATCCGTTGTTCAGCGTCACTTCTTTGGTGAGGCCAATCAATTGCACATTAAACAAGGCAGGCTTTCCGGCTGCAGTTAAAAATTCGTTCACAGTGGTGAACAGGTAACGCGGGTCTGCAATGGTGCCTAATACAGCCTCATGCGGCACAAGGATGGAAACGTGTTTCATGTGGTTTAAATTATCTTGACCTTTAACGGGTGTTGTAAAATAACAAAAAAAGTCGAAACCAACCCTGCCGGAAGTCCGGATCGCCCTCCCTTTCCGCATTGCTGCCGGCGTATCTTTGAAGATCAATTTTACTGTTAAAAATATCCGGATGCTGCATGAGCTGTTATTACTGAGCATAGAAAAAAACGGGCGATGAGAAAGGTAATTGTATCAATGAACGTAACGCTGGACGGCTTTATGGCCGGCGCCAACGGTACGCTGGACTGGCATTTCCCGTTTTGGAATGAAGAAATGACCGAATACATGACAGCGCAGCTGCAAACAGCAGATACTATTCTGCTAGGCCGCCTGAGCTACCAGGTAATGGCCGACTACTGGCCCCATGCTGCTGCACAGCCCCTGCTTACCCCCGCACAAAGCTGCTTTGCCACCCAAATGAACAGCTTTACCAAGATTGTTTTTTCAAGAACCCTGCACAAAGCCAGCTGGCAGCACACCCGCATTATCCGCAGCCATATTAAACAGCAGATGCTGGAACTGAAACGGCAGCCGGGCCGCGATATGGTGCTGCTGGGCAGCATTAGCATTGTGCAATTGTTTATACGGCTTGGGCTGATAGATGAATACCGCCTTTGGGTACACCCCGTTACCGTAAAACAGGGTACGCCCCTGTTCCGCAACAACCACCATAAAACAGCGCTGCAGTTCCTGAAAGCCAAAAGCTTCAGCAACGGCATGGTGGTGCTGTATTACCGTTGCCTGCCGCAGCAAATGCCGGATAACCTGTATGTAGTTAGCTAACGGCACGCTATTGTGCACGCTATTTGCAGGTCATATACGTCATTAAAATATTCGCAATGGAGCAGGCACAACTTTACTGGTGGCAAAAAGGAATTATTTACCAGGTGTACCCACGGTCATTCCAGGACAGCAATGCAGATGGCGTAGGGGACCTGAAGGGCATATTACAAAGGCTGAATTATTTACAGTGGCTGGGAATTACCGCCGTTTGGCTCTCTCCTGTTTACCCCTCTCCCATGGCCGACTTTGGTTACGATATATCTGATTATAAGCAGATACACCCGCTGTTTGGCACCATGGATGACTTTGATGCTTTGTTACAGGAAGTACATAAAAGGAACATGAAGCTGATCCTTGACCTGGTGCCTAACCATACTTCCAGCGAGCACCCCTGGTTTAAAGAGGCCCGCTCATCGCGCGATAGTCCACGCCATAACTGGTACCTGTGGCATGATCCCCAGCCCGACGGCTCCCTGCCTAATAACTGGCTCAGCGTGTTTGGCGGCAGCGCCTGGGAATGGGACGAGCACACCGGCCAGTATTATTACCACGCATTTTTAAAAGAGCAGCCGGACCTTAACTGGCGAAATCCTGAAGTGCAGGAGGCCATGTTCGACATAATGCGTTTCTGGCTGGATAAAGGCGTGGATGGTTTCCGGGTAGATGTAATGTGGCATATGATCAAAGATGCGCAGTGGCGCGACAATCCTCCCAATCCTAACTACGAGCCGCACATGCCTACCTATAACCAGCTGCTGCCGGTGTATTCCACAGACCAGCCGGAAGTGCATGATATTATTGCAAAAATGCGGCAGCTGCTGGATAGTTATGACGACCGCATGATGATCGGCGAGATATACCTGCCCATCCATAAGCTGGTAGCTTATTACGGACCGGAGAATAACGGCGCCAACCTGCCTTTTAACTTTCTGCTGCTTACTTTACCGTGGGATGCCGTGGAAATTGCTGCGGCTATTGATGAATACGAAGGCGCGCTGCCCCAGCACGCCTGGCCCAACTGGGTGCTGGGCAATCATGACCAGCCCCGTATAACCAGTAAAATAGGGCTGGACCAGGCAAAGATCGCCGCCATGCTGCTGCTTACACTACGCGGCACGCCTACTATCTACTATGGCGAAGAAATTGGCATGCGGGACGTACCAATCCCGGAGGGCGAAGTACAGGACCCACAGGGATTGAACATGCCGGAGAAAAACCTGAGCCGCGATCCTGCGCGCACGCCCATGCAATGGGACAATAGCGCCCATGGCGGCTTTTCTACGGTAAAACCCTGGCTGCGCCTGGCACGGGACTATACACGCACCAATGTGGCGCTGGAGCAGGATGATGCTTACTCCATGCTGAACTTTTACAGGCGGCTGATACAATTACGGCAATCGGAACCGGCTTTGGTGGCAGGCGATTATAAACCCGTGTTTTCCAATGAGCAAATGATTGCCTACACCCGTTCTGTAGAGGGGCAGCCGCCGTTACTGGTTGTGCTGAACCTGACCCACCGCCCCTGCTATTTCTCGCCCGCCAATGTTGATTGCAGCGGCACTATTCTGCTGGCAACTGATCACGGGATGGAAAACAGCGCTATCGGCTCCTGCATAAGCCTGGGTGGTGATGAAGGTTATATTATCCGCCTGCAGAAAGCCCCCCATAGCTGATCTAAAAATTATTCATTGATGGAAAAACCTGGTGTATATGCCGCCGCAGATCATTCTACGTTTACTGTATGGGCGCCGCTACATAAAAAAATGGATCTTCACCTGCTAACGCCTGAAGATAAAATAATGCCAATGCAACAGGGGGATGATGGTTATTTTACCCTTACGCTGCCGGGCCTTGCCGCCGGATGCCGTTACTTTTACCGGCCCGGAGGCGATAAAGATTATCCAGACCCCGCATCGCATTACCAGCCCGAAGGGGTGCACGGCCCTTCAGCCACTGTTGACCACAACACCTATAGCTGGAACGACCATGAATGGAAAGGACTGCCCATGAAAAGCCTGGTATTTTATGAGCTGCATGTGGGCACCTTTACTCCCGAAGGCACTTTTGAAGCCATTATACCCCGCTTGGATGACCTTGCGGCCACAGGCATTAATGCCATTGAGCTAATGCCGGTAACACAGTTCCCCGGCACCCGCAACTGGGGTTACGACACCGTATACCCGTACGCGGTACAACATAGCTACGGCGGTCCGCAGGGCCTCAAACGCCTTATTGACGCCTGCCATCAAAAAGGGATTGCCGTGTTCCTGGATGTGATCTGCAACCACCTTGGGCCGGAAGGCAATTACCTGGCACAGTTTGCACCCTACTTTTCAGACAAGTATAAAACACCCTGGGGATCGGCCGTGAATTTTGACGGGCCGTACAGCGATGGCGTACGCCATTATTTCCTGAACAATATGGTGTACTGGTTCACACATTACCATGTAGACGGCCTCCGGCAGGACGCCATACATGAAGTATATGACCGCAGCGCAACACACTTCTGGCAGCTGATGCACAGCACACGGCAGCAGCTCGAAGAGCAGCTGGGACGCCGTTTATACCTGGTGGCGGAAAGTGACCTGAACAGCCCGCATGTAGTTAAGCAGCCCGACGCCGGCGGCTGGGGCTTTGATGCACAATGGCTGGACGATTTTCACCATGCCCTGTATGTATTGCTGGACGAGAAAGGCAAAAAACATTATACAGATTTTGGGAAGGCCGAACAGCTGTGCAAAGCTTTCAAGGAAGGTTTTGTACATAGCGGCGATTACGTGGAGGCGCGCAAGCGCAGGCACGGCGCTTCTTCTGCCGGCATAGGCGGAGAGCATTTTATAGTATTCAGCCAAAACCACGACCTGGTAGGCAACCGCCCCCAGGGCGAACGCCTGGCTGCGCTTGTAAATACGCCGCGCTTAAAGCTGGCAGCTGCCGCAGTGCTGCTATCGTCCTACATTCCGCTGCTGTTTATGGGTGAGGAATATGCTGCTGCAACGCCCTTTTATTTTTTTGCCGACTTCCAGGATGAAGATATTATAAAGGCGTTGCGCGAAGGCAGGGAAAAAGATTTCTCTTCTTTTGAATGGGATGCGCCGCCGCCGGATGCTATGAGCGAAAACGTGTTCAGGCAATGCGTGCTGCAATGGCAGGAACGGGAGCAGCCCATGCACCGGGACATACTGCTGTGGTATAAGGAGCTGATTGCGCTGCGCAGGGAACACCCGCTGCTGCAAAACTTTGATAAGAACAACCTGCAGGTAACTACCATTGGCCCGCTTACGCTGCTGCTGCACCGCTATGACGATGCCAGTAAAGATCACCTGCTTTGCTATTTTAACTTCAGCACAGATACGGTTAGCTATACCCTGCCGGAATACGCCGCACACTGGCATGCCCTGCTGGATAGCAACGGCCCTGTGCAGGCGCAGGCCACCCTGCGTGCCGGGCAAAGCCGCGTACTGGGGCCTTTAAGCGTGTACCTGCTGCAATCAAATAGTGAAAGGGGCTGACCAAAAAGAATGTAAAATCATAAATACCTCCGGGCCATTTTACATTCTTTTTAATCAGCCCAGGTTCACTACTTTCCGGGAGGGCAAACCTGCATGAGCATTACTGCGCTGCTGGCTTCATAAGACTGGATAGTGCCTGTTGGGCAGGGTACTTTATAATTCCGGTAGGTAAGGCCACGGGCAGCATCCCGGTTGCCCCATGCGGTGTTGATGTTCCTACGCATCCAGGGCAGGTACTGTGACTGGCCGGCATCCTGCACCAGCATTAGCATATAGTGGCCAAAGATCGCCTTTAGTACGCCCTGCTCGTTCCAATCGCCTTCTGCCGGTAAAATACCATCCTGGTCGCACATGGATTTTTGTGTATAATCTACGCCCAGCTTAGCCTGGTCCAGGTAGGCGGCCTGGCCGGTAGCTTTATACAGCATGGTGGCGGCGCCAATAAAGGTGCCCTGGTTATAGGTGTAGTCGGACCAGCCTTTTTTGCCGTTGATATTGTTATCTGCCACGCGGCCGGTGCCGCCATCTACCAGGTTGGCCAGCGCCCAGCTGTACACATCCTTTGCTTTTTGCAGGTAGGCGCTGTCGCCGGTAAGCTTGTACAACAGCAACGCGCCGATAACCGTGGGAAAATTGATGCAGGAATTTTTACCGCTGTGGTTAAAGTCCCACCACATGCCGCCATTGGCAGCATCGTAAGAGCCGGCCCACACGTGCTGGAAACCGGCAATGGATGTGGTAAGGTACGTGCTGTCTTTCGTGATCTCAAAGGCGCGCGCCAGGGAAATGATCCACCACATCATGTCATCATAAATAAACCATACGGTTTTATTGCTCCAGTTATAACGGTCGTACTTTTTATAACCGCCCTGGTAAATGTCTTTTATCTTTTGCAGCAGGGCCGGGTCGTTGGTACGCTTGTAGGCGTTCATTGCCATATCCCAGAATACGGCCTGCGTCCATATTGCGCCGGTGGAATTTTTTTCCGTAGTGGCGTAATAGAGCTGTTCCGTTGGGTTATAAAAATAGGTATTGAAATTATTAAAGGCAGCTGTGGCGTCTTTATCAGTAAAAGATACTGCCGGCAGCGGCACCGTGTCAACCGGCGTTACCGCCCTGTTGTTACTTTTGCTGCAGGCCGTGTTAAACACCAGGCCTGCAGCAAGTATGAGCATGACTTTAGACATTGACTAATTTTTAACAGGCTTAAAGCAAAAAGTAAAAGTAAAAAAGTAAAAAGCAAAAATTGCTTGTGTTTTGCTGATGGTATTCTACACTTTTACATTTTTTACTTTTTAACTTTTACTTTTTGCCTTTTTACTTTATTACCACCCCGGGTTCTGCACCAGCTCCTTATCGTTATTAATATCATCAGAGGGTAGTGGAAACAGGTAATGCCGTTTGTTAAATACACGGGTTTCAAAAGCCACTACTTTCAGGAAGTCCGGCAGGTCGGCATTAATATCCAGGCCATACATGGGGCCGTTCTCCGTTTGTTCTGCTATTTTCCAGCGGCGCACGTCAAAGAAGCGGTTGTTCTCAAAGGCCAGCTCTACGCGGCGCTCTTTGCGGATGGCGTCGCGCATGGCATCCTGACCTGCGGGGGCCGGCAATTCCGGCGAACCGTAAAGCGGAATACCAGCCCTTTCGCGGATCAGGTTAAGGTATTTCAGAATGTCCGGATCGTTAGGCGATGCTTCGTTCAGGCATTCTGCGTAGCTCAGGTATATTTCAGCCAGGCGAATGAGTATGCAGGTACGGTCGTTCACATTCCAGCGGCCCAGGCCCATGGCCTTGCGCACAATATAGCCGGTGGTGGAATAATCGCCGCCGCCTGCTTTCCGGCCGGAGTTACCCGTGTAATACGTGTGCGTAACAATTTCGCCAAAATCCCTGTTGAGCCATGTGCTGCCGTCATACGTAATGTTCACATAAAAACGGGGCTCCCTGTTCACCCACTGGTTATAGATATTGGAAGGATGCGTAGTACCCGGCGCCTGGAAATCGGAATAGCCGGATGATACATATCCTGACAGGGGATCTGTGATGCTTCTGCCGTTTTGGGTAAAAAACGCATCCACCATATTCTGGGTAGCTGCCAGGCCGCCGCTGCCTTTTAATTCACCGGAAGGAGCGCCGCTGTGGTAAGGCGTAAGCTCATACTGGCGCGCATCCAGGGAGCCGCGGGTGCGGGCAAAAATCACCTCCTCGTTCCAGTCTGTCAATATCACATCCCTGCAGGAAAGATAGGGATCAAATTCGCCATTTTCATTATTCTTTTTGAACAGGTTATAGGTGCCGGGCACAAACTGGTTTATAAAGGCTTTGTAGGCATCTGCCGCTACTTTCCATTTATTGGCGTCAAAGCTTTGGCTGATCAATTGCCTGCCATCGTGGTTGCGCAGCGCTGCCAGTTCCGTATTACCGTTATACAGCGGGCTGGCGGCATACATCAGGGCATTGGCGCGGAACGCCAGCGCCACGCCTTTTGTAATGCGGCCATAGTCTTGCTGCGTAGCGGGTTTTGCAGGCAGCACCGCAGCGGCTTTTTCCAGCTCGTCTGCCACATACGCCACGCATTCGTCAAAAGAGTTACGCGGTATCTGCAGGTTGGTATCTACCGGCGCAGGCGTTTCTCCCAGTATTACTACGGGGCCGTATATACGCATCAGGTAAAAGTAATACATGGCGCGCAGCGCACGGGCCTCTGCCTTATATTGCTCTTTCTGCTGCTGCGAGCGGTCGGTGATCTTATCGGCATTCTGAATGAATACGCTGGCAGCGCGGATGCCTTTGTAAAAATTGGTCCAGTAATCTCTTACAAAACCGGAGTTGGCATCCCAGTTACCAATATTTACATCATTGGATTGTACAAAGCCCCATACAAAATCCGCTTCATCGCTGCCGCCGGTCCACAGGCCGCGGTTCTCCACATCGCCGGGGTTGCGCTGTCCAAATTCATCCGGTATGCGCGAATACACGTTGGCCAGGAACTGGGAAGCGGTATTCCAGGTTCGGAACGTTTCATCAATGGTCAGCCGGTCGTCCGGCACCTGGTCCAGGTACTTTTTACAGGAAGAAAATATTCCCAGCACCAGTATAAATAACAATATCTTTTTCATATCCGTTTCTTCATTACGTGTTTAAAATCTTAAGTTCATGCCCAGTGAAATGGTGCGTATGTTCGGGTAGGCAGAACCGTTATCCGTATTCAGCTCAGGGTCCCACAGCTTGAATTTGCTGAAGGTAAGCAGGTTAATGCCCTGCAGGTATACGGAGGAGTTGCGGATGCCGATACGCCGGAGCACACCATCCGGCAGGTTATAGGCTATTTGTGCGGATTTCAGGCGCATAAAGCTTACATCTTTCACCCACCAGGAGCTGGTTTGTGTATTGTTCTTATTCTCTGCTTCTCCATATGCCAAACGCGGATAAAATGCATCGGGATTAGGATTATCCACCGTCCAGCGGTCGGTGGCTATGGCATAAGCATTGGTTTCACCGCCACCATTGTTGAAGGGTATAATAGCGGAGCCTGAAAGCAGGCGGTCTGCATCAGACACGCCCTGGAACAGCACGCCAATGCTAAAGCCCTTGTAGGCTATGTTAAAGCCAAAACCATATACCAGCGCAGGCACATCGCCGCGGCCTATCCTGGTTACATCGTAGTTATTGATAAGCCCATCGCCGTTCAGATCTTTATACTTGATGTCGCCGGGTTTTACTTTTGAGCGGTCGCCGGGTATGGGGCTTTTGCTGATCTCATCATCGCTGGCGAACAGGCCTTCTGCCACGTAGCCGTAACGGGCCAGTATGTTGTTGCCGCGGTGCTCCATCCAGGGGTAATCCTGCGGCGGGCGGTCATCTTCAATTACCTTATCCTTGTTGTAGGTAAGGTTGCCTCTTACTGCAACATCCACCTGCCCTATCCTGGCGGAATATTCCAGGCTGGCGTCAATACCTTTGTTATCCACTACGCCCAGGTTGCCGTACTGCTGGTTTTCCAAACCCATGAAGGCCACGTTGGAAGCGCGTTGCAGGAATATGCCCTTGCGGTGCTCTTTAAACAGGTCTACAATCAGGGTTAAACGATCTTTCAGCGTATGCAGCTCCAAGCCCAGGTCCTGTTTGTTGGAAACGGACCATCTTACGTCTGTTGCATAACGGTTGATGTTAATACCGTTGCTCCTGTTATCGCCACGCGGACCGGTTGGGTTTAAGCCAAACAGGTAGCCGCTTACATTGTTATTCAGCTTGGTAATGTACAGGAAACGCTCATTGGTGCTGCCTAAGC
The DNA here is from genome assembly GCF_035761305.1 of Chitinophaga sp. Taxonomy (GTDB): domain Bacteria; phylum Bacteroidota; class Bacteroidia; order Chitinophagales; family Chitinophagaceae; genus Chitinophaga. The sequence goes on from NZ_DASTRI010000095.1 coordinate 35,029, forward strand.
CGGTGTTACCATTGGAATAGCGGAACTTCAGGAAGGTAATGGCGTTCTTTACCGGTTCAAAAAATTTTTCGTTAGATACTACCCAGCCTATACCCATGGCAGGGAAAAAGCCAAAGCGGTTACCGGGCGCAAACAGCTCTGAGCCGTTATAGCCAAAGTTGAACTCTGCAAAGTAACGGTCGTCATAAGAGTAAGCGGCTTTACCTGCATATCCTAAATACCTTTCCGGTATGGAGCTGATGAAATCATTGGCCAGCGTATTGGTACGGTCGCTGGAATAAAACAGGCCCAAACCGGTTACACGATGCTTGCCAAAAGCACGGTCATAATTAACCGCAGCTTCTGTATAGAACTGGCGGGTAGTCTGACGGTCATTATCATCCCGGTCAAAGCCCAGGTATTCATCACCGGTAAAAGTTTTTACCAGGTTCAGCGAACCATCCGGGTTATAGGGATTGGCCTGGTCGGGGAAGTAGGTATCTTCTCTTTTAGAGCGGATAATGAAGTTTTGGTTATAGGTATCAAAGGCAAACATGGCGGTTGCGCTCAGGCCCTGTGTTATGAAATCCAGCGCCTGCGTTGCGCGCAGGTTGGAATACAGCTGGTTCTTAAACTCATTGCGGTAGCCGCGGCGCGTAAGGTCTGCATAGGGATTGCGGAAACCGCCGTTGGATGACTGGCCGGGCACCAGGCCGCCGGGGTACATGATGGGATAAGCCACCGGTGAGGCATCCATGGCGCTCTGGAAAATATCGTGCGTGGTAATGGCGGGATAGTTACCGTTTGAAAAGTAGCCCTGCAAACCTACATCCAGCCGGGTGGTTTTAGTTACGCGCAGGTTCAGGTTACTGGTAAAGTTATAACGGTTATATTTTAAAGACGAATTGTAGCGGGCCAGGTCGTCTGTTTTCAGGAAACCGCTTTCGTTGAAATAGCCCAGCGATACGTAGTACTTTGCATTTTCAACACCGCCGCTGGCATTCAGGTTGGCCATGCGGGTATGTCCTATTTTGTTGAACACTGCATCCATCCAGTCTACATTCGGGTACAGCAAAGGATCTTCGCCCGACTTGGTTTTCTCTATCACCTCCTGCGTATAGCGGGGATTTTGGTTACGGGTGGTGAGCGCTTCATTAGCCAGGTTCATATAGGTAATGCCGTCCAGCATTTCGGGGCGCTTTGTAAAGGTGTTCACGCCTTCGCTGTAATCAAAGTATATCTGCGGCTTGCCTACTTTACCGGTTTTTGTTTTCAGCAGTATTACGCCGTTTGCGCCGCGTACGCCGTATACCGCAGTACCGGCGGCGTCTTTCAGGATGGTAAAGGATTCAATATCCTCCGGGGAAATGTTGTTAATGGAACGTTCTACCCCATCCACCAGTATCAGCGGCGTAGCTTTATTACCGGCGCCAAAGGTAGAGATACCGCGTATCCAGATATCGGCGGCGCTTTTACCCGGCTCGCCGCTGCGCTGCACGCCTACTACACCGGCTATACGTCCGGCCAGCATGGTAGTAATGTCGGCTGCAGGCTGCTTGAACTCTGCCGGCTTAATGGTGCTTTGCGCGCCTACCAGGCTTACTTTACGCTGTGTGCCAAAGCCAACAACCGCTACTTCATTCAGCGCCCTGCTGGCTACTTTCATTTGCACGTTAATGGTGGTTTGGCTGCCAACGGTAACGGTGGCAGTTTCATAGCCAATGAAGCTGAAGGCCAGCACCGCATCCGGCGACTGCACAATGAGCTTGAAGCGGCCCTTGTCGTCGGTAGAGGTCATGGTGCTCACGCCTCTAACGGCTACGCTTACACCGGGCATGGGCTGCCCTTTTTCATCTGTTACGGCGCCCGACACCACAATGTCTGCACGGCCGGCCGACCGCTGTGCGGCGGCCAGGGATGCTTCCTTTGCGATCACCACAATATTGTTAACCTCTTTGAAACCCAGTGATTTGTTTTTCAGCAACGTTTGTAAAACCCGGTCCAGCCGCTCGCGGGAAAAATGACAGCTTTCTACGGGATAAGCAAGCAGCAGCTGCCTGTCATAGGCAAAAGTGACCTTGGTGAGCTGTTGTAATTGTTTAATAGCCGACTCCAGGGAGCCGCTTTTAATGGTGGCAGTGACCTCTGTTTCTGTAAGCACCTGCCCACGGCCTGCATAGGCGGGAATTACGGTAAGGGCATGTGTAAGCAGCAGTACAAAAGCCAATGTACCTTTTCGCAGCTTAGTGTTCAATTTTTTCATACGTAGTTTGGCATTAATAAATGTGCTTAATGTGGCAACGGATTACAGTTTATTCTTTTCGTTCCGGGAGCGCATGCTGCTGGTACCGGGCAGCATGGCTATATTTTAATACAAAATGATTTGGTTGTTTACGTGTTTGATATGCAGCTGGTGAATAGCGGCCAGCACCTCTACCGCCTGTGCGGGTTCCATATTGGTATTCAGCGCTGTGGTATAGCGGCTTTGTTTCACCTGTGGAATATTGGTGGTGAGCTTTACGCCAAAATTTTTCTCTACCAGCACACTCATTTCCTCAAATGATACATCGTTCAGCACCAGGCGGCCCTGCTGCCATTGGAGCAGCGCAGTGTCCAGCGGCTGCACGGTGGCGGCGCCGGTTTGCCGGTTGTATACAATGGCCTGGCCATGCTGCAGCAGGCGCCGGCCGGCTTTGCCTGCCGCTACGCTTACTTTGCCGCTTACCACGGCCACGCTTAGCTGATGCAGGGCTTTATAGGCGGCTATATTAAAGGAGGTGCCCAGCACAGTGGTTACCAGCGGGCCGCTTTCCACGATAAAAGGGCGGCGGGTATCGGTGCCTACCTGGAAAAACACTTCCCCGTCTACCAGCTGCACCCTTCTTTCTTTGGAAAGGTCTTTGGCTATCAGCAGCGTGGAACCGGCGTTAAGCGTAAGGGCAGTACCGTCTGCCATATGCAGGGTTTTCCGTTCCCGGTTGCCCGTGCGGATCTCGGTATATTCTCTATGGGGCGTGTTGTGCTGTAAAAGGTAAAAAGCCAGGCCGGCGCCCAGCAGCACCACTATCATGGCGGCAATCCTGAACCAGGGTTGCAGATAAAACGTTTTAGTAACTACAATTTGCGGCTGTATTTTTTGCCAGATGTCCATACGCAGCTGCTGCTCTTCCAGGGCAGAAAGCTCCGGAACCGCTTCCTGGTCAAAGGATGCATACCAGTTGTCTACAACGGTGGTTTCATGCTCTTTAGCCCGTGCTAACAGGTAACGTTGCAATAGCTGTTTGATCTTTCCAGTTTCCAAAAGGGTGCTTTTTATTTGCTTATATCAAAATCGATGGTTTGGTACCAGGCGGCACCCAACTTTTTTTAATTTTTTTTTGATGAGGGAAAAGCAATGACCGGCTGTTCCATGCTTTTTCACAGCATAGAATGGCGGCAGCTGGTTGGCGTAAAAGAACATAAATAATTGAGGAACAACGGAGAAGGCTGCACTGGTGAACCGGCGGCTATTTATTATAGTAACAGAAAAGGTAGCACAGTAACAGTGCCCAGCCGCCCGGCACATGCGACTGTAAGGCAATACGCAGCCTTTTCAGCGCTTCTGTAAGCTGGTTTTTAACGGTTTGCTCTGAGAGGTTCAGCTGGCGGGCTATTTCCGCAATAGAGTAATCATCCTCACGGCTCATCCGGAAGATCTGCTGCATACGCGCGGGCAGCTGGCTCACGGCATTATCTATCAGCTGCTTCAGCTCCTTGGTTTCCAGGCTGTTGGGATGCGCTTCCTGTACCTGGTCCAGTATATCAAAAAAGGCGGTTTGCTTAATTTCTGCTTCGCTGAAGGCGTAATGGCTAATGACCCTGTATTTAATGGCGGTGAACAGGTAGGCCCCTATTTCACCACCTTTTACGGTTACATGGCTGCGACGCTTCCACAGGGTAATCATTACTTCCTGCACCATGTCTTTGGCCTCATCCTGGTTCACGCGCTGGCAGGCTTTCTGGTAAAGCGCCTTCCAGTAGCGGTCGTACAGCATCTCAAATGCAGCGGCGTCATCCTCCCGGATGGCGTTTAACAATTCTCCGTCGCTGAGCTGTTTTTCCTGCATATGAATAAATAAAGGTGAGGCGGCTGATATCCGATGCTTATTAAATAACCCGGTGACAAAAATAATATTCTGCCATAATTGTGCTGGTAAAAGTTAAGGGGGCAGGATTAACTATTTTGATATCGGTATGGGGCGGTATATATTTGTTGCTATATATAGCTTACTATGAAGAAACACCTGCTAATCTGTTGCGCACTGTTATTGTCCTGTTCTACCGGCTGTGATACCGCACAGCAAATCATGCAAAACCTGCCGGCGGCATCATCCGGTACAGTCAGCACCTCACAAATTGCAGCGGGCCTCAAGGAGGCGCTCACCATTGGCACGCAGAACAGCACCAGCCGCCTTTCGGCGGTAAACGGCTTTTTTGCCAATGCAGCCCTGAAAATACTGATGCCTCCCGAAGCACAGAAGGTGGAAAGCACCCTGCGGAATGTAGGACTGGGCAGCGTGGTAGACAAAGCCATCCTGTCTATGAACCGGGGCGCAGAAGAAGCCGCCAAATCCGCCGCGCCCATTTTTATTAATGCCATTAAACAAATGAGCATTACCGACGCCATTGGCATTTTACGGGGCGGTGACTTTGCAGCTACCAATTACTTTAAGCAAAAAACCACGGCTGCTTTAACCACCGCCTTTAAACCGGTGATCACCAGCTCGCTGCAAAAGGTGGATGCCACCAAGTACTGGACTGATGTATTTACCGTGTACAACCGTTTCTCCAAAACGCCGGTGAACACCGATCTTAGCGCTTATGTAACGCAGCGCGCTATTGACGGTATCTTTCATGAAGTATCGCTGGAAGAGCAGAAGATCCGTAAAGACCCCGCCGCCCGGGTTACCGATCTGCTGAAAACGGTATTCGGCAGCCCGCTGGCCAAGTAAGAGAATATTAAATATTAAATACTAAATGTAAAATGTAAAAGTTAATGCAGCGGGTAGATTGAGAATGTATATTAAGTATTAAACGTAAAAGTAATGCAGCGACTGAATTACACCAGGTGTAATATATTTACTACACTGCCCTACTTTTACATTTTACATTTTGCGTTTTACATTCTACATTCCCCGTTGCCCGCCAATAGCCAGCCCGCCGTCTACCAGTATGCTTTCGCCGGTAACAAAGGAGGCAGCGGGACTGCCAAGCCATAGCACCAGTTCCGCAACCTCTTCCGGTGCAGCAAAGCGGCCTATGGGCGCATGCTTTTTAAACGGCGCCATCATTGCTGCTGCATCCGGACCAGGGAAAAAGCGGTCAAACATAGGCGTGTGTATATAACCGGGCTGAATATTGTTAATACGAATGCCTTCTGGCGCGCCTTCAATGGCTAAA
>NZ_DASTRI010000096.1:0-4017 GCF_035761305.1 Chitinophaga sp.
CACCGCGCCGGTAAGCCACTTCCCCGCTATTAATTATTAATTCTTAATTATTAATTATTCCTAACTTGGCGTAATGTTAAAGATCGGCATAACAGGCGGCATTGGTTCCGGCAAAAGCACGGTGGCTAAAATATTTGAGCTGCTGGGCATTCCTGTGTACTATGCGGATGCTGCTGCAAAAGACATCATGAACCGCGACCCGGAGCTGAAAGCCCAGGTGCAGCAGCACTTTGGCGCAGATATGTATGACAGCAGCGGACAGTTGGACCGTAAACGTTTGGGCGGCATTGTTTTTAACGACCAGGAAAAGCTGGAGCTGCTGAATTCCCTGGTGCACCCGGCTACCATCCGCGATTCCGAGCAATGGGCCCTGCAGCAAAAGTCACCTTATGTATTAAAGGAAGCTGCGCTGCTGTTTGAGTCGGCCGCCTTCCATTACCTGGATAAAGTTATTGGAGTATCGGCCCCGCAGTCTTTACGCATACTGCGTGTAATGCAGCGCGACAAGGTAACCCGTAACGACGTGCTGGCCCGTATGCATAAACAGATAGATGATAGCATTAAAATGCGTTTGTGCGATTACGTTATTTATAATGATGAGCAGCAGATGGTAATACCACAGGTGCTGCGGGTGCATGAACAGCTGCTGGCCATTGCGCAGCAGCAAACAGCCGCCACAGTTATATAACCACCATAACACCGGCAAGGCCGCGCTGCTACGTGCTGCGCCAGCCGTAACTGAATGTGAATTGAATATACAGGCTTTAACAGCGCGGGAATGAGATATAGCTCCTCCGCTGCCTTAAAATACTGAAACCAGCCTATGGCAGAAAAGAAAGATCCCTCCGGCAAAACCATTATTATTACAGAAGGCGCAGGCAAAAACACGGTTACACCGGTATTGCTGCTGGAGCTTGACAGCAACCTTACTCCCGCGGTGAAGATCAGCGCCGGCCTGCTTAAAACCGTGCAGGAAGAACGCAAATGCCAGCGCATGCCTTTGCAGGACAAAAAGTCACTTTCCATTTTCAATAAATTACCGGCCGGCGTGCAGCACCTGCTGCTGCCCTGCACCCAGGAAGCCATGGTACATAAGGAGCTGCAGCTTAAAGAAAAATTCCTGGCCAACCCGGTAAAGGAACTCACCCTGCAGCAGTATATACAGGAAGGCATGCAGCAATACCTGTATCATACCCTGCAGCAGCTGCGCCCCCTGGCTCCCCTGCTGCCCTGGTACTGCCAGGTGGTGGAACATTCCATGGAAAAAAAGATAAGGCCTGTAGCGGTTAACAACTATCATCCGCTGCTTTCCTTTGAGCTGGTGCGCACCAACAGCGGCGCCTTACGGCTGCTGGCTTTTGTAACGGTGAACGGGCAGTCCTATCCCCTCTCTGATTTTGAGCAATACGGCTTTTTGCTGCGCAGCCGCGGGGAGCTGTTCATACTCCCCCCCGCCGATGCCCAAACGCTGGAACAGTTTAAACAGGGCTTTATGGATGTGCCCCGGGGGCAGGAAGGGTCTTTTCTGCAGCATACCCTGCCCTCCCTGGAGGCCAGGTACCCGGTGAACAAAAGCATCCTGTTACAGAAAGAGGAAATAGACACACCGCCGCAATGCAACATATGGCTCAGTGAGCTGAATAAAAGCTTCCTGATGCTGCGCATACAATGGCAGTACGACCGGTTTACCATAGATGTTGCCAATACAGACGCCGTTGTGTGGATAACGGAGGGCGATGTGCAATATGAGATCAAACGCCACCCGGAAGCGGAAAAAGAATTTACTGATTTTGTACGCAGCCTGCATGCCCGTTTTGCACAGCAGCGCAATGACCACTTTTACCTGTCGTTTGCGGAAGCGGAAAAAAGCCAGTGGCTGGTAAAATGCTACCGCAAGCTCATGGACCGCAACATTGCCGTGTACGGCATGAACGAGCTGAAGCACTTCCGCTACAACACGCATATACCGGTAATGGATATACGCTGGACAGGCAGCAATAAAGACTGGCTTGACCTGGAAGTGAAAGTGCACTACGGCGACCAGCCTGTAGCCCTGGCCGATATACAAAAAGCGCTGCTGCACCGGCAGCCGCACCTGCTGCTGAAAGACGGCACCATTGGCATTATCCCGGAAGAATGGCAGCATAAGTACGACCTGCTGTGGAAGCTGGGACAGCTGCAGAAAGACAAGCTGCGCCTGTCAAACCTGCACTTTACAGTAATGCAGGAAATACTGGATGCGCCGGTTACCGCCCAGGAAAGCATAAAACAAAAATGGGAACGCCTGCAGCAGCAGCATTTTCCTGTACCCGCCACCATACAGGCGCAGCTGCGCGATTACCAGAAGGCCGGCTTTGAGTGGATGTGCCTGTTGGATGAAATGCGCTGGGGCGGCTGCCTGGCAGATGATATGGGCTTAGGTAAAACCCTGCAAACCATCACATTTTTACAGCACCTGTGTGAAAAATACCCCGGCGAAACCCACCTGGTGGTATGCCCCACCTCCCTGATCTATAACTGGGAAAATGAGCTGCAAAAGTTTGCGCCGGGCCTGCGCTATGCTATTTACCACGGCCCTGGCCGCGTGTTTGATGAAGCGCACTGGCGGCAGCAGCAGCTGATCATTACCAGCTACGGTACGGTGCGCAGCGATGCAAACACTTTCTCCCAATACGTATTCGGCTACGTGGTGCTGGATGAAAGCCAGGTGATTAAAAATCCGGCTTCCCAAACCACGCGCGCCCTGCAGGTGCTCCAAAGCAGGAACCGCCTGATACTGAGCGGCACGCCTATTCAGAACAACACAATGGACCTGTATGCGCAAATGAACTTTGCCAACCCGGGACTGCTGGGCAACCAGCACTTTTTTAAAACCGAATTTGCCGTACCCATTGATAAATATTCCGACGGCGCCAAAGCCGCCGGCCTGCGCAAGCTCATTTACCCGTTCCTGTTACGGCGCACCAAAGAGCAGATAGCCAAAGACCTGCCGGATAAAACAGAGATCATTATGTGGTGCGAAATGGGCGATGAGCAGCGGCAGGTGTACAACCAGGTAAAAGCCCTGTATAAAGAAAAGCTGATGAGCCGCATACAGGAAGAAGGCGTAGCCGCCAGCGCCATTTACATACTGGAAGGCCTTACCCGCCTGCGGCAGGTGTGCAACGCCCCGCAGCTGGTGGCAGAGCAGGCCGGCGGCATTACCAGCTCGGTTAAGCTGGATGAGCTGATGCGGGAAATTGTAGAGAACACCGGCACACATAAAGTACTGGTATTTTCCCAGTTCACCGGCATGCTGCAGCTTATATCGCAGGCCATGGAAACACAGGGTATTCCTTTCCTGTACCTGGATGGCGGCACCAAAGCCGAAACACGGCAGGCGCTGGTGGCACAGTTCCAGGAAGATGAAAGCCAGCGGGTATTTCTCATTAGCCTTAAAGCGGGCGGTGTAGGCCTTACCCTTACTGCCGCGGATTATGTGTACCTTGTAGATCCGTGGTGGAACCCGGCGGCAGAGCAGCAGGCCATTGACCGTACGCACCGCATAGGCCAGCAGCATAAAGTATTTGCCTATAAAATGATCTGTAAAGATACCGTGGAGGAAAAAATACTGGCGCTGCAGCAGCGCAAGCAAATGATAGCCGATGACCTGATCAGTGAAGAAACCGGCTTTATGAAAAAACTGAGCGAGGAAGATGTTGCCTTCCTGTTCAGCTAACGTAACAACAGCTACGCCCGCACGCTGTTATGCAATGCATGGTATAGCTGCTGCCGCCTGTTTTCCCGGTTCTTATTCCGATATAAATTTGAAGAACCGGCTTTCCTTACCACCGGCGGTTTCGTCCTGGTACAGGAATTTCAGGTGCTTTTCATCAAACTTTTCAAAAAATTCGTCCCAGGATATTTCTTCGAGTGAGTCCTCTCCGCTGTAACCGGGGAAGTTGATACGCAATATACCGGCATCATCCTTGCTTTTTGTGCTTTTTACAGTAGCCGGTTTGCCGTTGCGTTCTTCTG
>NZ_DASTRI010000097.1:0-30380 GCF_035761305.1 Chitinophaga sp.
TTTAACGGCGCTTTCACCAGGTTGCAATAATGGCCGCCATTCTTACGGGTATAGAAATGACAGTTCAGGCACATCGTCTGTGGAGTAACTACACCTGTTTGGTTCAGCTGGTAAATAAGCTGCAGCAGGTTTTCCAGCAGCACGGCCTGGTTTTCGGCCGGCAGCCCGGCTACGGCGTCCAGCATGGGCATGGCGTAACGCTCTACTTTCCTGGCCAGGGTTTTACCTTCTTTTACCAGGTGCAGGCTATGGCTGCGGGTGTCGCTTTCCATGATTTTACGTGTAATCAGCTGCTTGCTTTCCAGTGATTTTATTGCATCGCTGATAGTGGCCTTGGTCATGTTAAAATAATGGGCCAGGTGCGTTACTGTTCTTTTTTCTTCGGGGTAGTGCAATAAAAATACCAGGAGCTGTACCTGTATAGGGCTTAGCCCATGCTGTTTGGCCTCATTCCATAACAGCACGCGAAAACTGGCAGATAAACGTTCAACAGCAGCTACTACTTTGCTGGAAACGCTATTGGCCTGTTGTGCGGGGTTGAAAATTGAAGTTTTCCCCATCCTGCTTTCCTGCTTACTTTTTGTAACCGGTAATATACAGAAATTTTGCGTTGCAGGAAATACATTATATATATTACCGGCTACTGGCAACCTTCAATTTCATGAATATAGTACCCCTGGCGGGCAATAGTTTGCTCCCAAACGGGCACTACTTCCTCCAGGTGGCAGAAACGGCAGTCCCTGGTAGAAATGTGCGGGGTGGCGCGTTGCTTGGATTGCAGGTAGGCTTTACCAAAGGTGAGCACATGCTCGTAGTGGGTATCGGCGGCAACAATAATATCAAAATGCATATACCCACCATTCTTTTTCTTTACATAGGTGTCAAAAACAGCTACTTCCATAGTTTTTATGGTTGTGGTCAAAAAGTTTTCAATAGGATTCCAATAAGCTGATATGGGTAAAAGCGGGAAGGAGGTTAGCAGGGCTGTTGGGCAACAGGATCAGGGTATGTCCAAAGGAGTACGCTCAGGCTAACGGCTTTGAACCAGGCCTGATGCATTTTTTCTACTTCTTCCGGTCGGTGGCCGTTCTTTTCCAGGAAAGGACGGATAGCATTGGTAACAGGATAAATAAACGTAACCAGGTAGCGTAAAAAAACGGCAGGCAGGTCTGCCATATGAGGGGTAGGCAGTGACTGGTCCTGGTAACGCTTTGCAATAGCCTGTTCAAGCTGCGACCAATAGTTATTAGAGGGAGGCTGGCATAATTGCCTGATCCAGCTGCCGAAGCGCGGGCGTAAAGTGTCCAGGTATTCGGCATCCGGCTGCCCGTCACGGGTAAAATAATGGGCCAGGTAGTCGTTGGCAACCATGTGATCATACCAAATATCCAATATTGTTTCTGCCTGATCGGAAAGTATTTCACCGGCCATTTGGAGGTAACGTTCATCTTCACGGGTAAACAGCAACATACGTTTAATTAAAACTAGCTCCCGTAAATTTAAAGTGGATGAGGTCATACCGGCCGACGTACTTTCATAACGCTTGCCATTAATCATACATACATATTTAGTTGGAGGAATTGCAACCCAGGTCCTATTTTACAAATATAATAAGGGCTCCTAACTAACAAAATCTTTAACATTTCGTTCACTGGGGTATTTCATACATATCAACCCTATATTTATATGAAATATACTCATATACAGATCGCAACAATGAATAATGCAGTAATTGTCTATGTGAATACGCCCGTTCGATTAACAACTTATTAACTCATTATGTCGCATTAATTTTGACAGTTGACGGTCGGCATCCAGTCAAAAGAAGGCATGACATCATAAGCTAAACAGCTCGCCCGAGTTAGTAATACTAAACCACTATTGACGTATACTATACCCTGTCTGTTTTATTTTGAGTATGTTTGTGCGTATTGGTTTACCATTATACCAGCTTAGTAAACTCATGATGCAATTTTTTCGCTCCCGGCTTGCTATACCGGTATTTTCAGCCATTGACACTGCCTTATCCTCCAATATACCAGCCCGGCCGGCTAACAGCAGCCTTTTCCGCGTGTTATACCTGTGCGGCCTGGTAGTGGTGCAGGCGGCCATTGCAAGCGTAGTGGCCCAGTTGCTGGTATGGTGTATTTACCTTGTTACCAACCTTGCGTTTTACGGACAGCTTAGCGTTGCCCAAAATACACCGGCAGCCAGCCAGCAGGGACCCTGGATAATAGTAGTGCCGGTAACAGGAGCATTAATAACAGGATGGCTATGGTATGCCGCCAGGCGCAGTCGTGGAGTGACCAGGGCTTTACTGCAGCCCCTGCCCGCAGTCATGGCAATAGGTACCGGCAGCCCGATGGGTGCTGAAGGACCCATAATGCGCGCAGGTGCTGCCTGGGGCGCTTTCATAAGTCAGCGGCTGAAACTTACGGTAGACGAATGCGGGATATTGCTGGCCGCCGCCGCCGCCGCCGGCATGAGCTATTTTTTTGGCAGCCCCTTGGCGGCAGCAGTGCTGGCTGCCGAGCTGTTGTTGTCAAAAGTTACCCTGCGTAGTATGTTGCCTGTTATCCTGGCCAGTATTACCGCCGCATTTATACATTATTTATACCGTGGCAGCGCACCTTTGTTTGACCTGCCGCATGTAACCATGCCGGCTCCTCTGGCGCTGCTGGCCTATACAGGCATTGGTATTATAATCGGTTTCCTGGCCGCCTGGATCACCAAGGCAGTATCGTATATGAAAGCAGCTTTTGCAAAGCTGCCTGTGCCCCCCATGTGGTGGCCGGCTATTGGCGGCCTGGTGGTAGGCGTTATAGGATATTTTGCGCCTGATACCCTGGGCACAGGCTATACGGGCATACATAACCTGCTGATGGGGAAAGTAACCCTGCAAATGTTGCTGGTATTGGGTGTGCTTAAATTTATTTCGTGGTGTTTTGCGGCAGGTAGCGGTACGCCGGGTGGTTCAATTGCACCGCTGTTTGCCGTAGGCGGCGCCTGGGGACTATTTATTGCTTTTGTACTGCAGGCTGCTTTTCCGCAGCTGGCCATCCGGGTATCTGTAGCTGCCTTAATTGGCATGGCCGCTATGTTTGCAGGCACTACCCGCGCGCTGTTCACGGCCATTATTTTTTCATTGGAAATAACCCATGAGTGGAATGCGCTGCTGCCGCTAACCTGTGCCTGTGCAGCCGCTTATTTTATTTCCTTTTTGCTGATGCGTACTGCCGTAGCGCCCAATTAAGGCAAGCGCTGTTTTACATTTTCAGCTACCAGCCTGTACAGGTTAAAGGTTCCCTGCTCCAGCTCCTGCGCTATTTGTGTATGCAATGCCTGCTTATTTACGTCGTACATACGCCGGTGTTGTATAAGCTGCCAGGCTTTTTCTGCCAGCAGCAGGGCCTGCCGGTCGCGGGACCGGGTTTGCTGCTGGTGCCGCTCAATGGCGTTTATCAGTTCCCCGATGCCTGTTTCCTGTGTTGCAACAGTTTTTAGCACCGGTATGTGCCAGCCGGTATGGTGCTGCTTTTCGGCCGACAGCAGGCGAAGATTTTTTACAAAGGCATCTGCATTATCGCGGTCGGCTTTATTTACTACAAATATGTCGGCAATCTCCATCAGCCCCGCTTTCATGGTCTGTATCTCATCACCTGCTTCCGGTACTACTACTACCACGGTGGTAGTGGCAATGCCGGCAATATCTACCTCACTTTGCCCTACGCCAACCGTTTCAATAAAAAGGTAATCAAACCCTGCGGCCTTTATTACATCGCTTACTTCAATGATCTTGGGGCTAAGACCGCCTAATGCGCCCCGGCTGGCCATGGAGCGAATGAATACCTGTGCATTATTAAAGTGCCGGCTCATGCGTATACGGTCGCCCAGCAAAGCCCCGAAGTTAAAAGGAGAAGAAGGGTCTACCGCAATAATGGCCACGCTTTGCTGCCGGCTCACCAGCGTTTGTATAAGGGTGTTTACCAGGGTGCTTTTGCCCGCGCCGGGCGGCCCCGTAATACCAATTACCCGCGTGGCGCTGCCCGTGGGCAGCTGCTCAAGCAGCTGCGTATAGCCGGGAGCTTCATTTTCAACCAGTGAGATCTGGCGGGCCAGTGCTTTTATATCAGGTATATGTGCCGGTGCATGCGACATAGGCGCAAAATAAAGATTTCCTGAAAGTAAGTAATAGGTGTTTTTTATACCTTCGCTGCCGGCGCATAATTGCCATTATATGAAAGTAGCGGGATTTACCTTTGTACGCAATGCCATAAAATATGATTACCCCGTAGAGGCTTCTATACGGTCTATCCTGCCTTTATGTGATGAAGTAGTGGTAAGCGTAGGTAACTCCGATGATAATACGCTGGATCTTATACGCGCTATTGACTCATCCAAGATCCGTATTATACAAACCGTTTGGGACGACTCCCTGAAGGAAGGCGGCCGCGTGCTGGCTGTAGAAACCAACAAGGCTTTTGATGCAGTAAGCGACGATGCCGACTGGGCCTTTTACATACAGGCGGATGAAGTGGTGCACGAAAAAGGGTACGATAACATACGCGCTGCCATGCAGCAGTATAAGAACGATCACCGCGTGGAAGGCCTGCTGTTTAATTATGTGCACTTTTACGGCAGCTATGATTATGTAGGCGACTCCCGTACCTGGTATAAGCATGAGATACGCGTAATCCGCAATAACAAGCAAATACGCTCCTATAACGATGCGCAGGGCTTTCGCCGGCAGGGGCAAAAGCTGCTGGTAAAACCGGTGAAGGCAGATATTTACCACTATGGCTGGGTAAAGGACCCTGCTTTACAGGCGCAAAAACAAAATAACTCCCACTACCTCTACTACGGTAATAATGAGCAGGCATTAAAGGAACGTTTGTTAGCCGGCAATTTTGATTACGGCCTGGTCGACTCCCTGGCCCGGTTTAAAGGCGTGCACCCGCAGGTAATGCAAAGCCGTATTGCCGCCCGCAACTGGCAGTTTGAGCGCGACATCAGCCGCAAAAGTTTTTCCTTTAAAGATGCAGTGCTGTATTGGATTGAGCAGAAAACCGGCAAACGCCTGTTTGATTACCGGAACTATAAAATACTGAAGAAATAGCAGCGGCGCATTAATACAGGCTGCGGTACACTTTTAAATATTCCTGGCTCATACGGTCCCAGTTGAACTGGCGCGCATGTGCAATAATGGCCTGTTGCGGGTGCTGTGTGGTATAATGGTGCATGCCTGCTTCAAATACCTGCTGCATATGTACAGGATCAAAGTCGCGGAAGTAATAGGCATGGCTGCCGCCTACTTCCGGCAGGCTGGTTTTGTCTGATAAAAATACCGGCTTCCCAAAATGCATGGCCTCAATAGGCGGTATGCCAAAGCCTTCTGTAATAGAGGGAAACACATAGGCGTAGCAATGCTTCAGGTACCAGTATTTATCCTGGTTGCTGATAGGGCCCAGCAGCTTTACCCGGCTGCTTACGCCAAACCGCCCGGCTTCTTCCTGTATCTTTTTAATATAATCGCCATGAGGGGTACCGGCAATCAGCAGCTCATACTGGTTATGCTGCAGCAGCGCGGGCAGCACATGAAAATTCTTTTTAGGCATCAGCATGCCTATGGAAAACAGGAAAGGTGCACTGGGCCGGTAACAGGGCTGGTCAAATGCGGGGTATTCCAGTACATCGGCGCCGTTATACACTACACAGCATTTTTCTTTTGCTACCTGCAGGTGCTCCTGCACCGTATTAAAGGTGAAATGTGAAATGGTAACAATGCAGTCGGCTTCATTTACCTGCTGTTGTAAACGGCGTAGCAGAAAAGCTTTGGTACGTTCGTCCTTTCTTTCGTCGAGCAGGAAATTGAGATCGTGAATAGTAAGCACCAGCTTGCCGGTACGTTTGCGCGGATATACGTTGGTAGCCTGGTGCAGGGCATGCCATATGGTTGTTTTAGGCGGATGAAAAAAATACCGGTGATACCAACGGTAGTATAACGGCTTATAGCACACATTGTTGGTAAACCCTTTAAAATTGTCCGGCAGGTAGTATAGCAGCTCCTCATCCTCCGCTACCAGCGCAGGCAGGCGCTGGCCTAACTGCCAGCAAACAGTGTACAGCCCATTATGCGGATATTTTAGTTTTTCAAGGTCCAGCCCTATCAACGGCATAATTGTATTGTAACTATTATTGAGGGGTGAAGATATAATTTTCAACGGTTAGGTGTGGCCCATTCGTATTTTTTGTTTGAATCTTAATGAGTAGTAAGGGGGGGCATTTTTGGCTATCATCCATGCAATACGTGCGTAAAAGCCGCCTTTGTAACACTTTTTCAATAGTTTAAAGAAATACCACCATTTAAGCACATGATAGGCCGGGGCGGAAAAATGTTTGGAAAAAAAATACAGGAGTGAAAAATAGTACTCCTGTAAAAACTCGGCCTTTACCGTGGTGCTCTTACTTATAAAGTGAACAAAACGTGCGTCCGGCACCAGGTAGCAATGCCAGCCTTTTTTCCGGAAAGTATAGGCCAGGTCTTCCTCCTCACAGTAAAAAAAATAGTTGGTGTCAAGGCCGCCAATGTCGGCAAACATGCTGTACCGTATAAACAGGGATGCACCGCTGACAAAGGGCACCTGTAACGGTTGTATATATACGCTGCCGCGGCGCGGAAAATTGGCCGGCTTAAATAATCGCAGCAGGCCGCTGCCCAGCAGCTTTAGCGAAAGGGTGGGAAAATAGCCGAACGTACGAATGGGCTGGCCCTCTGCATCCAGCATTTGCCCGCTGCAGATAGCGGCCTCCGGCTGCTGTTGCATAAAATTGTACAGGATCGATAAGCAGTCGTTTTCAAAAACGGTGTCGTTATTCAGCAGGTACAGGTACCGGGCGCGGGCGTATTGAACGCCCAGCATATTGCCCCCTGAAAAGCCAAGGTTAAGGATGCTTTTTACCAGTATAATATTGTCTATACCGGCAACATAGGCAGCCAGCTGGTGGTACTGGGCCTCTTCAGAGGCATTGTCTACAATCACCAGCTGCCAGCGCAATCCCCGGGCAGTATGCTGCTGTATGGATTGAATGCAGCCAATAGTATAATCTGTGGAATTATAATTCAGTAAAATAACAGCTACATCAAAAACAGTTGGCTGTTCGGCTACAGTGCCTTGCGTCATAACGTTTCGCTTTATGATCCTGGTTGATAGTGTAACAGTTACTAAAATACATTAAAACCCGGTATACCCTATTGCCTGTTGGCAAGTGAAGGCCATTTATTTTTTAACTTAGCTGTTACTTATGACGAATTTCATTCCCATATTTCCTTTAGGCATAGTGGTATATCCGCAGGAACAGCTGAACCTGCATGTATTTGAGCCGCGGTATAAGCAGCTGGTGCGTGAATGTGTAAGCGAGCAAAAACCTTTTGGCATACCTACCGTACTGCATAAAAAAATTGTAGAATACGGTACGCTGGTAGAAGTGGTACGTATTGAAAAAGAATATGAGAACGGGGAAATGGACATTGTAACCCGTGGAGTAAGCGTGTTTCGCATACTGGAGGTAATTAAAACCGTTCCCGATAAACTATATGACGGCGCCATTGTAAACTATCCCGAAAATAACGGTAAAACCCACGCCCGCCTGCGCCAGCAGGTGTTGCATGCCATACGGGAGCTGCACCATATTCTGCAGGTAAACAAAAACTTTCCCAAAAAAGATGATGAGCTGAGCGCTTATGACCTGGCCCATCATGCCGGTCTTTCCCTGGAGGAGGAGTATGAGCTGCTGCACCTGTTCCAGGAAATGCAGCGCCTGGAATATTTAAAGCGCCACCTGCTGAAAGTAATACCCCTGATGGCCGAAATGGAAAAGCTGAAGGAACGCGTAAAGCTGAACGGCCATTTCCGGAATTTATCGGCAGAAGGGTTATAAAAGCAGTTGAATAGCCGTTTTTTAACGACGTTTTAACAGTAGCCGGTTTGGTTTTCTTTGCATCCCATTCTAAAAATTAGATATTTGCAAACGATGTTTAGTGAAGAATATGCTATATCAATACGATAAAGCGCTCACTAAAACAGTAACCAAATCAATCCGCCAAATGTATAAACCTATAGCTGGCATTTCCTGTTTACTGGCTTTTCTGTTACTGTTGGCTAATAACGTTGCCGCACAGGACAATTCCCCTTATTCCCGCTATGGTTTAGGTGACCAGAATGTTAACCAGCATGTTATTAACAGGGGCATGGGCGGCGTATCGCAGGCCTATAACGATCCGCAGTCCGTTAACTTCACCAACCCGGCCAGCTATTCCTCCCTGCTGCTAACGACCCTGGATATTGCCGTGGAAGGGGGCGCACGGGTTATTTCCAATACCGACCAGCAATTCCGTTCCGGCATAGGTTCTCTTTCCTACCTGCAGCTGGGTATACCCATTCGGCGTAAATGGGCGTTGGTAATGGGCCTGCGCCCGGTAACAAGGGTATCTTACAACATTTTGCAGAACAGTGAAAAAACTTTTTTTGATACGCTGAAAGTACCGGTAGCTTACCAGTATGAAGGTAACGGCGGCCTGTACCAGCTATATGCCGGCACAGGTGTGGGCATTGGCAACTTTAGCATTGGCGCCAACATCGGGTACCTGTTTGGCAACATTGAAAACAGCACCAAGGCAATTTACCCGCCCAACCAGTATATATTTCCTTCCAGGCATACGCAACGGGTAAGCTACGGCCATCTGTTTTATAATATGGGGCTGCAGTACCGGTTTAACCTGGGTAATGAGCTGGATCTTACGCTGGGCGCTACCGGCAGCCTTAAACAAAACCTTTCGGGCCGCCGGGAGCAGCTGCGTGAAACGCTGATATATGACCCCACCTCCAATGAGTACACTACCCAGGACACTGCCTTTTATGCAAAAGGCGAGCATGGAAAAATCATATATCCGCAACAGTTAGGAGGCGGTATAATGCTGCGCAAGGCAGATAAGTGGAGCATGGGGGCTGATTTTACTACCGAGCAGTGGGAGCAGTTCCGTAATTACGGCGAAAAAGACTCTGTGCGCAATGCCTGGAAAATGAGCCTGGGCGGGCAGTTTATTCCCGATGCCCGTGCTGCCGGCGGTTATTGGAACAAGGTTACCTACCGGGTAGGCGGTTACTACGGTACCGACTATCTGAAACTGAACGGGCAGGATATGCGGGTATATGGCTTTTCCATTGGCGCCGGCTTGCCTATACGCCGGCAGGCTTACTCCAACCAGTTTACTGTAATTAATGTGGCCTTTGAAATAGGTCACCGGGGCAATAAAGCCACCGTGCTAAAGGAAACCTGGTACCGTATGGTGCTTGGCTTTACTTTGAACGACCGCTGGTTTATTAAACGGAAATATGATTAATTTGCGGCGTTGAAAAGCGGTTCCCATATGATCAATGTTCGGAAAATGGCGCTCCTGGCCGTATTCCTTTTTTCTCTTGCAGCCTGTGAAAACGACATGCAGTCCATTATGCAGCTGGACAAAGGAGCTGCCGCCGTGGAAGAAGGTGTAAAGATCGAATCTTTTTACAGCCAGTATGGCAGGGTGCGGGCCAAACTTACTGCCCCTACCATGACAAGGTACCTGGAGCGCCCTGCTTATGTGGAGTTTAATAACGGACTAAAGGTATTATCCTATAACGACAGCCTGCAGGTAGAAAGCACGGTAACCGCCAAATATGGCAAATACTTTGAAAATGACGATAATGTATTGCTGCGCGACAGTGTGGTAGTGGTTAATAAGGAAGGGAAGCGCCTGGATTGTTACGAGCTGCTCTGGGACGCTAAAAAGGGCAGATTCTTTTCAGATAAGGATGTACGCATCAGCACCCCTACAGATACTATTTATGGCACCGGCCTGGAGTCTAACCAGGATTTTTCAGATTATAATATTATCAACCCCCGCGGGCAGGTAACAGTGCAGGACAGCACCCTGCAGTAACAAGCCCGCCTTTACGCGTGCCCCTATACGAAAAAAGCCCTTCCTGTACGGAAAGGCCTCCTTCGCTTTAACCTATTTTTTAACCTAAAATTTGTTTAAAAAGGTCAATAACTGTGCCAAGCTGGGCGGTAAATGCCCTGCAACGAGCCTGTAAAGTGCCTTATGGCCGCTGCTGATCAAAGCCGCAAAATATACAGCGCCATAAAACCCTAATTACAAAGTATTTCCCGCCGCGGTTACGCACATATATGAATTATTCAATAACCATAAAAAAATGAGGCGTAGGCTGACAGTTTTTCATAATGCATTGCATATGCAGGTTCACAAAAATGTTGCAGCACGCAGGTGCGGTTATACTGGAATAATCTGCGTTCAACCCTTAAATTCTTACATTCATCCGGGGCCATTGCGAACGGTTGCTTTTATAAGTTTTTACTGAAATAAGGGAAGGCTAAAGCAGTCCGTTAAGCAGCAATACTATCTGCATTAAAGAATAATAAAATTAATATTTTCACTTAATATAAAAATTTTATTAATGCAATAGCTTAATTCCCAATCTTTCATCTTCACGAACTAAATCGCATCGTTCACGGAAATGGAATAAAAACCTATATATGCTAGGCTATCTTTGATCTAGGTTTTTCATAGGATATGGTTAAAATTATTACAAGGGCGGTATTCTTACCACCCTTTTTCTTTTTAAAAAGCGCTGTAAAAGGCGCTTTTTATTTTTAACCGGCCTTTACCGGTGTTTCCCGGAGAATCGGCTACGTTGTGCCCGGAATGATACATCTATTCGGTTTTAATAATTTATTGATTATCAGCATCTACATCTTTTTCATTCTTATAACGTACTTAGCGGGCTCATTAAAAGCGCCTGCGTTTATCTGCATATTTGGTACGTTCCCCAAGAAAAATATAGCATTCACTAGGTTGGGGGTGGTGATAATTAAATAAATATGATCTTTGTTACAGGTTTTTCAATAAAGATATGGTTAAAATTTTTCGGGGCTGTAGTCTTGCAGCCCCGTTTCTTTTTTAAGAACCGTACTAATACCGGCCAAATTATCAAGATTATAAAAAAGAGGGTGTCTCAAAAGTACGATACACCCTCTTTTTATTCGGGTACCTGATGGAGGCAGGTGATCGTTTAAGCGATTCTCAGGCCCTTCGTTTATTTCTGATACATCCTCTTCTTTTTCAGCCCAGCCTGCAACAGCAGCACAAATCTTTCTATGTATTTTATTCTACCGGGTTACCACCTATTTACCAAATACTACCATCTGTTAAAAGAATGCCAGCGACTAGAAACTATAATATACAAGGGCGAAAAGGAATGCTATTTTTGAATCGGTTTTCATAGGATATGGTCAAAAAAAGTAAAAGGGGATGTAGTCTTACACCCCCTTTTTTATTTTAACCCCGGCGCCTGATCAGCTTTTCTCCGGTTTCATTTGCGGGAAAAACAGCACATCCTGTATGGAGGGCTGGTTGGTCATGAGCATGGTAAGGCGGTCAATACCAATACCGATGCCAGAGGTAGGCGGCATACCGTATTCGAGCGCCCGCAGGAAGTCATGATCAATATACATGGCTTCATCATCGCCACGCTCCATCAGCTGCACCTGCTCTTCAAAACGCTGGCGCTGGTCCAGCGGGTCATTCAGCTCGGTATAGGCATTGGCAATCTCTTTCCCGTTCACCATCAGCTCAAAACGTTCTACCAGGCCGGCCTTGCTGCGGTGTTTTTTGGTGAGGGGGCTCATTTCCACCGGGTAATCTATAATAAACGTGGGCTGTATATAGTGCTCCTCACATTTTTCACCAAAAATTTCATCTATCAGCTTGCCTTTACCAATGTTGGGCGGCACAGTAATGTTCAGCAGCTTACATACCTCCCGCAGCTGCGCTTCATCCATACCGGTAATATCAATGCCGGTGTGCTCTTTAATGGCATCGTACATGGTTATGCGGCGGTAAGGCGCTTTAAAATTAATAACCTGGCTGCCTACCGTTACTTCCGTGGTGCCGTGCAGGGCCAGGGCTACCTTTTCCAGCAGGGCTTCGGTGGTTTCCATCATCCAGTTATAGTCCTTGTAGGCGGCGTACATTTCCATTACGGTAAATTCCGGGTTATGGGTACGGTCCATGCCTTCATTCCGGAAATCCTTGGCAAACTCATACACACCGTCAAAACCGCCTACTATCAGGCGTTTCAGGTACAGCTCATTGGCTATGCGCATATATAAAGGCATATCCAGCGCATTGTGGTGCGTAACAAAGGGGCGGGCTGCGGCGCCGCCGGGTATGGGCTGCAGAATGGGGGTTTCTACCTCCAGGTAGCCCAGTGCATTGTAAAAGTCGCGGATGGTTTGCATGATCTTCGTGCGCTTTACAAACACTTCCTTTACCTGGGGGTTAATGATCATATCCGCATACCGCTGCCGGTATTTAAACTCGGGATCGGTTACTTCATCAAACACCTCTCCCTCCTTGGATTTTACAACCGGCAGGGGGCGCAGGGCCTTTGATAATATAGTGAGCTCCTTAACATGTATAGAAGTTTCGCCGGTTTTGGTAATAAAGGCATATCCCTTAACGCCGATAATATCGCCAATGTCTGCCAGCTTTTTCCAAACCGTGTCATACAGGGTCTTGTCTTCACCGGGGCAAATATCGTCGCGGCGTATATAAACCTGTATACGGCCTGCATTATCCTGTATTACGGCAAAACAGGCTTTGCCCATATCGCGGATGCTCATAATGCGGCCGGCCAGGCATACATCCTGGAACTGCTCTTTGGTAGCTTCCGAATAATGGGCTTTAATGTTCACAGAGGTGTCATTTACGGGATATTGCGGGGCAGGGTAGGCATCAATGCCTAACTGTTGCAGCTCCTGTAATTTTTCCCGGCGTATGATCTCTTGCTCAGATAATTGTGTCATGTATTACTCAAAATGGAGTGCAAAAATAAGGGTAATAGTTCAGAGTTTACAGTAAAGCGGCTTATTGGGCACCACACAGGGGTTGTTGCCATGGGATGCAAAAGCTGCAAAGGCCCCGTCATGGCACCGCTGCAGCCTGGAATGCCCGGATGGTGCGCACTGTACTGTAATATGGCACTTCTGGCATTAAATTTTCTTTATCCGCAGATAGCGGGACTGTTATACCAGGCGCGCATGCTAACTTTGATAAGCGCTGCAGATTGGTTAGAAAACCGGCTATATGAATGATACCGCTCCTTTCACAAACCACTTTAAATCCTACCGCACATGAAAACAATCATTGTTCCTACAGATTTCTCCGAAACTGCTTACAATGCCGCACATTATGCCCTGGGGCTGGCCCGGCAGCTGCAAGCAGCCCGTGTGGTGTTGTATCATGCCTATGAGCTGATAGTGCCTATACCGGACCTGCCCACCACAGTTCCCATGGTGAACCCCGATGAGCTGCGCGCTGCAAGCCTGGAAGGCCTGGAAAAAATGACCCGCGAGCTAACCCCGCTGCTGCCTGCCAACGTAACGCTGGAAACGCGGGCGGAAAATCATCTGCTGCCCGCTAATATTGACCAGCTGTGCCGGCAGGAGCTGGCCGATATACTCGTAATGGGCACTACCGGCGGCAGCCAGCTCGAAGAAATGCTGGTAGGCTCCAATACTGTAGAAGTAGTGAAAAATACCAAATGCCCGGTGATCATAGTACCGGCCGACGCCCGGTTTACACCTGTCCGTAAAATTGTGTTTGCCGCAGATTTCAGGCATGTCGTGGACCACACCCCTATGCAGGTGCTGAAAAAATTGCTGGATGTATTTAAGCCCGAGCTGCATGTGCTGAATATTGACCACGACAGCAAACATTTTACAGCTGACACACCCTATGAAACCCTGCAGCTGGAGCAATTGCTGGAGGCTTATAACCCCCAGTTCCACTTTGTGGAGCATGCTGATGTGGCGCAGGGCATTATAGATTTTGCCGAGCAGCAGCAGGCAGACCTGATCCTTATTATTCCCCGCAAACACGGTTTTTTTGAACACATTTTTAAACGCAGCCGCACCACGCAGCTGGCGTTCCACAGCCATATACCGCTGCTGGCTATTCATGAATGACGCATTGTGTTAAAGAACGTTAAGATTTGCGTGGAGGATTTGCGCTTTAATTAATTTGTTTAATTTTAATATATGAACCACAACATTATGAAGAAAGGGATTGTTTTCCTGCTGCCTGCACTTTTCACATTACAGGTAAGCCAGGCACAACTGCTGAAAAAATTGAGTAAGGCGCTGATCAAAGACACTACTGCCGCTGCTACCCAGGGCAGTAGTAGCAGTGTTGCCGCCAATGTAACGGAATCAGAAGCTGGTGCAGGTATCAAGGAAGCTTTAGCTAAGGGAGTAAGCGCCGGTATTGCTATGCTGAGTAAGAAAGATGGATTTTTTGGAAATGAGGCTTATAAAATGCTGCTGCCGGAAGATGCGCAAAAGATCGAAAGAAGCCTGCGTAGCATTGGCCTGGGCAGCCAGGTAGATAAAGCTATACTGCAGATCAACCGTGCGGCAGAAGGAGCCGTAAGCCATGCAGCGCCCATATTTACAGACGCCATTAAACAAATGACCGTTACCGACGCCCTGAAGCTGGTAACCGGCGGCAATAACTCCGTAACGGAATATTTCAAAAGCAAAACCACCGATCAGCTGAAGGCCGCTTTTGCACCCTCTGTTAAAGGCGCCCTGGACAGCACCAGCGCCACCAGGTATTATGCAGATATTGTGAAAACATATAACAAGCTGCCTACTACCCTGAACAAGGTAAACCCTGACCTGCAGGATTATGTGACCACCCGCGCAGTAGCTGCTTTGTTTGACCAGATCAGCAAAGAGGAGGCCAACATCCGCCAGAATCCTGCGGCCCGGACCACCGACCTGTTGAAGAAAGTATTCGGTAAATAAACGCATGTAGGAAAATAAAATAGGGCTGACCAAAAAGACATGCTTTTTGGTCAGCCCTTCTTTTTTTACCCTTCTGTAAGCAGCACCTGCCAGGCTTCCCGTACCTTTCCCTCATCCAGCAGCTGTTTGGCGTACCGGTGCAGCTCCTTTTCCATCTCCTCCGGCGTAATGCTGTAATACTGTATAATATTTTTCAGCTGTACATCCTCAAAAGCAGGGTCAATTACCGGCATTTCATGCACATTGGCCAGCAGGCCCAGGTGGTTGCCGGTTAAAATGCAGCTGTTGCGGATGGCAAACGGCAACGCATCAACGCCAATACCCAGCTGGGTGTTAGGCTTGGCCACTTCAAACACCGCAGCGCCGGACGCACGGCAATAGTAATCACCGCCCATACGGGCCACCAGGTCTATCTTATGCGGGTCTATCTGCCCGTTGGCATTCAGTATCTCTTCGTTAATATGTATCAGCACCGGCTCGCAGATCACCAGGTTGCCGGCGCCGCCCTCCTGCCCCGTAACAATTATCTCCTTTACCACGCACTCCATTTGCACCGGGCTTTCCTTTACGCGCATGGGTTTTATTTTTTCAGAAGGCAATGCCGTAAAGCCGGCTTTCTCAAATTCGTTCACCCCTTGCGGATATTCGCAGCTGGCCAGGGAGGCTTGTTGTACCATGGCATAATTCACTACGTTAATCACCACCTCCCTGGTGGCGTATATATTTTCCAGTGTATGCTTAATGGTATTATCGCGCACACGGCGGCTCGGTGAAAATATGAGCGTAGGCGGATTGCTGCCGAATACATTAAAAAAGCTGAAGGGCGAAAGGTTCGGCAGCCCTGCCTCATTTACCGTACTGGCAAAACAAATGGGGCGTGGCGCTATTGCGCCTAACAGGTAGGCATGCAGCTGCCCTGTTTTTATTTGCCCTGGAGTAACAGCAAGCATTACAAATTTTTTTTCAGCGCCAGTATAGAAAAATCGGAGTCTTCCTGCATCATCGTGTTCTGCAATGTGCCCAGGCCGGCTACTTCCATTTCCACTACATCGCCGGGCTGCAGCCATTGTTCCTGGTAGTTGGGATCCTGCAGCCTGCCGGTGCCGTTCAGCTCCAGGAAACAGCCGGTGCCTACCGTACCGCTGCCGATAATATCGCCGGGCACCAGGTTTACACCGTAGGCGCAGCGTTCTATGATCTCGGCAAAGGTCCAGTCCATATCGCCCATGCTGCCTTCGCTTACCTGCACGCCGTTTACGGCACAGGTCATTTTCAGCGCATAGCTGTTACCGGTATGACCGGGTTTGGTGGGGATCTTAAAAGGTTCCAGCTCATCGGGTGTAACCAGCATGGGGCCTATGGCGGTGCTGAAATCTTTGCCCTTGGCAGGCCCCAGGTTCAGCTTCATTTCCTCTGCCTGCAGGGTGCGGGCGCTCATATCGTTCATGATCATGTAACCGCCAATATAGTCGTCTGCTTCGGCAGCGGTAATATTACGGCCTGGTTTGCAGATCACTACTGCTACTTCCAGCTCAAAATCCAGCTTGTTAAAATGGTCCGGCATGCAGTATACGTTGCCCGGGCCCTGTATGGCATTGTGGTTGGTGAAGTAGAAAATAGGGTACTGGTCAAATTCGGGTATCATTTCCACCCTGCGGTTGCGCCGTGCAGCAGCTACATGCTGGCGAAAGGCATAACCATCGCGGCAGGAGGTTGGAAAAGGCACCGGCGCCAGCACCTGCACGCTTTCGTAAGGTATGCCAATGGCGCTGCCCCTGTGCTGGCCGCTTTTCAGCTGCTCGTCTGCATGCAGGGCAATATCAATCACTTCTTCCCACATCAGCAGGAACATTTGCATATTGCCAGGCAGCTCCGGATGCACGTCCTGGGTGTTGTATAACAGTCCGTTTACTAAAATAGCCAGTTGGTCGGCTTCTTCCCTTAAGTAAGTAACAAGCTTCATCAAGATAATTTTTTTGTTTCGGCAGTATGTCAGCCAAATATATTATTTTTTATTTTTGAAGATATGAAGCGTATCCCGCTCACCGTAATTGCCACGTTATTATCCCTGTCAGCATGGGCACAACCAAAAACAGACAGCCTGTTGGAGGCGCTGATACGTAAACACGCCTCACCCTTGCTGCAGCATATACTCCAGTACCCGGACTCCTTCCGGTACCAGCTGATTTACACGCAGATAGACAGGGACAAGCATAACCGCCCGCATTTTAAGCAATATTATTTTCATGTGGATGCGGATAATTATTTTAACCCTGCATCTACCGTAAAGCTGCCCGTTGCCGTAATGGCAATGGAAAAGCTGCACGCCCTGCACAAGAGGGGGCTGAACATATATACGCCAATGCTCACGGATAGCGCATACCCCGGGCAGGTGATGGTGCATACCGACTCAACGGCCCGCAACGGGCTGCCCTCCGTAGCCCATTACATAAAAAAGATATTCCTGGTAAGCGATAATAACGCCTATAACCGGTTGTATGAGTTTGTAGGCCAGCAGGCCATTCATGAGAGCCTGTGGGCCAAAGGCTATAGCCAGGTGCGCATTGTGCGGCGGTTTATGCCGCTGGATGAAGAGGGCAACCGCCATACCAACCCCATTCGTTTTATGAAAGGCAACCGGCTTATTTATGCGCAGCCGGCGGCTTACTGCAACCTGCCGTTTGACTTCAGTAAAACCATATTGATCGGCAATGCGCACTGGAACCGCCGGGATAGCCTGGTACAGGGCCCTTTTGATTTTACCAAACAAAATAACTTCCCGCTGGAAGATATACAGCATGTACTGCAATCAATACTATTCCCGAAATCGGTGCCCAAATCGCAGCGTTTTAACCTTACCAAAGCGGATTATCGTTTTCTCTATCATTATATGTCGGCATTGCCCCGGGAGTCGGATTTTCCCAAATACGATACGGTTACTTATTTCGACAGCTTTACCAAGTTTTTCATGTTTAAGGCGAACCAGGGTAAAATACCACCTTACATCCGCGTCTTTAACAAAACCGGCTGGGCGTTCGGCTTTTTAACAGATGCAGCCTATATTGTGGACTTTAAGCATAAGGTTGAGTTTATGCTTACCGGTACCGTGTATGTAAACCGCGATGGTGTGCTGAATGATAACCGGTATGAATATGAAACAGAGGGTTATCCTTTCTTTAAAGAGATCGGGAAAACTATTTATCAATATGAGCTGGAACGGAAACGTACCTACACGCCCGATCTGCAGGACTTTGCAAAGGTTAGATAGCGGCGCCCCGGCAACCATATAAAGCGCGCTAACAGGCAAAGGCTGCTGCCATTGCCTGCATCCATTGTGCATTATTGACAATCATGCGGTTACTGTATTTACTTTTCTTGCTGTTACCCTTTGCAGCGGCGGGGCAGCACAACACTACTGCCTGGATCAGGATTAACCAGCTGGGCTATACGCCTTTGGGCAGTAAGGTGGCCGTTTGGTGCGCCGGAGCGGCGGCGCCGGCCAGCGCCTTTTTCCTGTACAATGCAGATACGGACACACTGGTATGGCAGGGCAGCAGCAGCGCTGATTTTGGCGCGTATGGGCCTTTTACGCATACCCGCCGCCTGGATTTTACCGCCTTTAAGCAGCCGGGCACCTATTACCTTACCTGCGGCAATGCCCGTTCTCCTGTTTTCCGCATTAATGCAAATGTGTATAACGGCACGGCCGATTTTTGCCTGCAATACCTGCGGCAGCAGCGCAGCGGGTATAACCCTTATCTGAAAGACTCCTGCCACACCCACGACGGCTTTACCGTGTATGGTCCTATGCCGGATGGTACCCACATAAATGTAGCGGGCGGCTGGCACGATGCCAGCGATTACCTGCAGTACGTAACCACCTCTGCCAACGCCGCCTATCATTTGCTGGCAGCCTGGCGCGATTTTGCGCCCGTGTTTGGCGATACCTGTGCGGCCAACGGCAACAGCGGGCGGAACGGGGTAGCCGATGTGCTGGATGAGGCCCGCTGGGGGCTGAACTGGCTGCTAAAAATGCACCCTGCCGATGATCAGCTGTTTAACCAGATAGCCGATGACCGCGACCACCGCGGCATGCGGCTGCCCACAGAAGATACGGCCAGCTACGGCAAAGGGCTGGAGCGCCCTGTATATTTTTGCACAGGGCGGCCGCAGGGCCTTAAACAATACAAGAACCGCAGCACCGGCGTGGCCTCTACTGCCGGTAAATTTACCAGCGCCTTTGCGTTGGGCGCCCTGCTGTATGCCAAAACAGATACGGCTTATGCTGCCTTGCTGCGTCATAAAGCGGCTACGGCCTACGCGCTGGGTGTGGCCCGCCCTGGTGTTTGCCAAACTGCGCCCTGCGGAGCGCCTTATTTTTATGAGGAAGATAACTGGATGGATGATATGGAGCTGGGCGCCGCCATGCTAGGCAAGCTTACCCACCGGCAGCAGCTGGTGCAGCAAGCCTTTAGCTGGGCAAAGCAGCAGCCCCTTACCCCGTGGATGGGCGCTGATACGGCCCGGCATTATCAATGGTACCCCTTCCATAACTTTGGCCACTATGAGCTGGCCACGCAGTCGCCGGCGCTGCAAAAAACCACCATGAGTTATTACAGGCAGGGCATACAGGTAGTATGGGCCAAAGCGCAGCGTAATGCATTTTACCGGGGCATACCCTTTATCTGGTGCTCTAACAACCTTACCGTAAGCTTTGCCATACAGTGTAACCGCTACCGGCAGCTTACAAAAGACAGCAGCTACCTGCAGCTGGAGCAGGCCTGTATTGACTGGCTGTTTGGCTGCAACCCCTGGGGCACGGCCATGGTAGCAGGATTGCCCTTTAATGGAGATAACCCTGAGGACCCGCACAGCTCTTTCAGCCACCTGTATCATTATCCGGTATATGGCGGACTGGTAGACGGGCCGGTGTATGGCAGCATTTATAAAAGTCTTATTGGCATTACCCTGCATAACGGGGATGAATATGCGCCGTTTCAGTCGGATCTGGCAGTTTATCATGATGACTTTGGCGACTATTCCACCAATGAACCTACCATGGATGGCACCGCCAGCCTGGTGTACCTGCTGGCAGCCCAGCAGTATGAAGCCATGCAGCAGCCGCGCAGCCTTACCTTCAGCCATGGGGCTATTATACGGGGAGATACTACCCGCCGCCGCATAGCACTGGTATTCAGCGCCGATGAATTTGCGAATGGAGGGGCAACCATTATAAAAACGTTACAAAAACATAACGTACCCGCTTCCTTTTTTTTTACCGGGCGGTTTTACCGCAACCCCGCGCATGCTGCGCTGATACAGCAGCTGCGCCGTAACGGGTACTACCTGGGCCCGCACTCCGATCAGCACCTTTTGTACTGCGACTGGAACAAAAGGGATAGTTTACTTGTTACCCAACAGCAGTTTAATAAAGATCTGCTGCAATGTTACCGGGCCATGGCCAAACAAGGCATTTCCAAAAAAAATGCAGCCTGGTTTTTACCGCCTTATGAGTGGTATAATGACACTATCGTTTCCTGGGCACGGCTTTTGCAGGTGCAGTTAATTAACTATACGCCAGGTACGTTAAGCCATGCAGATTATACCTGGCCCCAATTAGGCAGGCAATACAGGGATTGCGCCACCATCCTGCAATCTGTCAGAACATATGAACAGGAACATCCCGCAGGATTGAACGGATTTTTGTTATTGATGCATGCAGGTGTAGATCCGAAGCGTACGGAAAAGTGTTGGGATAAGCTGGATGAGCTGCTGACTTTTTTACAGCAGAGAAATTATGAAATGGTTACGGTACCGGTTCTGTTGCAGCCATGATAAGTATAAGATAAGGCGTTAGGTATGAATACGCTATGTGAGCCCCGCAGGCTTCATTATTTTACATTTTGACGTAATTTTGTACAAAACCCAGGGTCTATGAAGTTCGACAAGATAAAGAATAAAGGACAGGCCAGATTGTTTGAGAGTAAATACCTGGAGATGCTCACCAAAACGCATCCATTGATTATCTGGGGCATGTATTTGCCGATTATTGGTTACATGCTGTATTACAGCTACCAGGTGTTAACGTTTAGTATAGGCAGAATAGCGCTGGTTTTTTTGGGCGCCATGTTCTTCTGGTCTTTTTTTGAGTACATCATGCACCGCTTTATGTTCCACTTTGCCAGCGACAACCCCAGAGTACGGCGGGTGGTATATGTAATGCACGGCAACCATCACGAATACCCCCGCGACAAGCAGCGTTTGTTTATGCCCCCGGTCCCAAGCCTTATACTGGCCGCTGTAATATTTGCAATACAATATTTTTTCCTGCGCGATTATACCTTTATGTTCTTCCCCGGTTTTATACTGGGTTACCTGGTCTATGGCAGCATGCACTACGCCATTCATGCCTGGAATCCGCCTTTCAAGTTCATGAAGCCGGTGTGGCGCAA
Source organism: Chitinophaga sp. (assembly GCF_035761305.1). GTDB lineage: Bacteria > Bacteroidota > Bacteroidia > Chitinophagales > Chitinophagaceae > Chitinophaga. The sequence continues at coordinate 21,378 of NZ_DASTRI010000097.1, forward strand.
CCATCACCTGCATCATTACAAGAGTGATGATAAGGGCTTTGGCGTAAGCTCCTCCCTGTGGGACCGTTTGTTTAATACCGGCTTTGACCTGAAAACAGAAAAGGAAGATAAGGTGAAGGTAAGGGAGCTGATATTTGATAAGTAATTACGAATTTGTTTGGCTACAAACTTACCAATTCATTATAAACCGCAGGCAATTGATTTGTGAAATGCAAATCAATAAACTCCCGCTAATGCCTTTACAGCTATAACTTTTATAGTTATTTTTCTGCAAAAGCGAAATAAGCTATGCCCCATTTTGCGGGCCGTAATTGATTATTGGCAATTAACAGCTATTACACCACTGTCACTATATGTCCACGCCCCATTCGTAATTCGTAATTGAACAATTATTCGCGTTCATAATTTACTACGGCCATCTCTCTGCATCATCAGCCGGTGGCGGGGTTTTATACATTTCCCGGCTTTTGATCTTCTGCAGCTGCCGCTCAATCAGCAGGGCGGCTATTTTATGATAGGCGCCGGCGCCCGCTTCTGTATCAAGAATATCGCGTATCTGGTTTTCCGGCACATCAATACGGTACAGCAAAAAAACAAAATGCTGAAAGTTACGGCTGATAAGCGTTTCCAGCCTTTGCGCCAGCAGCTCCTGCAGCTGGTCATAACTCACGGTTTCCGGTAAACGAAGCTCCATCGTTTCGCCCAGCTCCCGGGCAGTTACCTGTAAATATGTTTCAGGAACAGGTGTCATGGTAATGGAGTATGCGTATGCAGGTGGTTATTTCATCTGCTTTACTTTATAGGAAGCGTTGGTGATCACTTTTACCGGCACTTTCAGGTCGTGCTTCAGGTGTTTGGCCTTGTTGGCCAGGTAGGTGTAATTGCCGTTCATTTCGGTGTTTTGCACGCAAATGCTGGGCATACCGGTGCCGGCATCTATCAGGTAGTTGCTTTGCATGGTACCTTCTATTTCGGCGGTAGCCTGTATGCCGTCTTCTATGGTAAACTGTTCCAGCTTGTTGGTTTTTATTTTACCGGTGGCATTGATCTTGGCGGTTTGGCTGTCCCAGGTCTGCAGGTTCCAGTACAGGTCTATACGGCCAACCAGGCCGGTGCGCAGCGGTACGCTTTCTTCCCACTGGGTGCCGGTTTTAATGCCATGGGCGGGGTAAATAACCAGCAGCTGTTCCAGCCAGGAGCGGAAGGCATCGGTGCCAAACTGGTCTTTCATCAGTTTTTTATACGCTTCCTGCTCGTCTTTTTTAAGACTGGTAAAGGCGGTAGCAGCACTGTCCAGCAGGTTATCAAGCCCGTTTACCTTATTAATATTGCCGGTGGTCTGTATCTCTACAGTAAAGGGGTGATCCAGTATATTTTTCAGTGCGGCCTGGAAAGGTTCTTTATCATTGGGGGTATTGGCATCCACGTAAATGTTCTGGTTAAGGCTGTTAAAGTTAAATTTCAGCTCTTTGTAGCGAAAAGTAAGTACAGCGCGGCCAGGGGCGGCTTCCGTAACATCTATGGCAATGGTATTATTAAAATCGCGGGTTACCCGTTTTACCACATCATCTACCGTAGTGTAGGTTTCACTGCGGCTTTCCTGTTTCAGCTCAAACTGCTGCCCTGCCTGGAATTTATAGCTCAGTTCTGTGTAGTTGTCCTGTGCGGTGGCTGGTAATATGTACAGCGCAGCCAGTGTGATCAAACCAAAAATCCTTTTCATCTGCAAATATTATTTAAAACGGCCCCAAAATCAACAGAACAGTGTTATTTAATGTTATGCCTTATACATATTTTTCGATCACGCCCAGGCCAAACAGCGCAAAATCATATTTAGCCGGATCTTCCGGGTCCATTTCCCGCAGGCGGGCGGTTAGCTCCAGCGCGGTTTTCCAGTTAGATTTAGCTTCGCCGATGAGTCCCAGGCGGGTAGCTACGCGGGCCACATGTACATCTACCGGGCATACGAGCTGCCGGGGCTGTATGTGTTGCCATAAACCAAAATCCACGCCATTTTTATCGGGCCGCACCATCCACCGCAGGTACATGTTCAGCCGTTTGCAGGCCGAGTTCTTTTCAGGGCTGGATATATGCTTGCCGGTACGTGCGGGGTGCTCCAGCGCAAAAAAGATACGCCGGAAACCAATCAGCGCTTTTTCCACGGTTTCGTCCTCAGGGGTAAGATGCCCGCTGAAGGCAAACTCCAGGGAGGTAACATGCTGGTAATAGTGCTGCAGGAACTCAACAAAATACAGCAGGTCCAGGCCATTGAAAGTGCGGTGGCAGAACTGCATCAGCTGCATGCGCTCCTGTGGCCGGTGGTGCACAATGTAGTCATACGGCGCATTATCCATTAATGCCAGCAGCTCTGTGCATTTGCTGATAATGGTGGTGCGGTTGCCCCATGCCAGCGTGGCGGCAAACAGCCCGGCAATTTCAATATCCTGCAGTTTGGTAAAACGGTGCGGTATGCACACGGGATCGTTTGCAATAAAATCAGGATGATCATAGTATGCCGCTTTGGCATCCAGGTAACGTTTCAATTCATGAAATTTCATAGCATCGGTTAAAGGAATAATCAGGCGATGGCTGCGTCCAGGTCAGCCAACAGGTCATCTGCATCTTCAATACCCACGCTTAGCCGTATCAGCGAGTCCACCAGCCCGTTCTGCAGGCGCTCTTCCCTGGGAATAGAGGCATGCGTCATGGAGGCCGGGTGGCCAATAAGCGACTCAACCCCGCCCAGTGACTCTGCCAGGGAAAAGAGGCGGGTGCTGCTCAGCACTTTCAGCGCAGCATCCATGCTGTCGTTCTTTAGCGTAAACGACATCATGCCGCCAAATCCCCTCATTTGCTTTTTGGCAATGTTATGGTTCGGGTGCTCTTCAAAACCACACCAGAACACCTTATCCACTTTAGGGTGCGCCCGCAGAAAGCGGGCTACGGCTGCGCCGTTCTCACAGTGGCGCTGCATGCGTACGTGCAGGGTTTTAAGGCCGCGCAGCACCAGGAAACAGTCCTGCGGGCCAGGTACCGCGCCACAGCTGTTTTGTATAAAATACAGCTGCTGCGCCAGGGCTTCATCTTTTACAATTACGGCCCCGTGCACCACATCGCTATGGCCGCCTAGGTATTTGGTAGCAGAATGAACTACAATATGGGCGCCCAGGTCAAGCGGGTTCTGAAGGTAAGGAGATGCAAAGGTATTATCCACGCTCAGCAGCAGTTTATGCTCCTGCGCTATCTGCGCGCAGGCGGCAATATCAATAATGCTCATGAGCGGGTTAGTAGGTGTTTCTATCCATATCATTTTCGTTTGCGCATGCAGGTATTGGCGGATGTTTTGTGCATCCTGCATATTAATGAAATGGAATTTTATGCCGTAGCGCGCAAACAGTTTTGTAAAAATGCGGTAGGTGCCGCCGTAAAGATCGCTGGAAACAATCACTTCATCGCCGGGGCTCAGCAGCTTCATTACCGCATCAGTAGCCGCCATTCCACTGCCAAAGCAAATACCGTGCGTACCGTTTTCTATGGCTGCCAGGGCGCTTTGCAGCGCATGGCGGGTAGGGTTTTGCGTACGGGCGTACTCATAGCCTTTATGGTGCCCCGGCGCGCTTTGTACGTAGGTGGAGGTTTGGTAAATAGGGGTCATAATAGCCCCGGTGGAAGGGTCGGGCTCTACGCCGGCATGTATGAGCTTTGTTCCCAGCTTCATGTGTTTTATTATTTTATAATAAGTTATTTATTCTCATAAATACGTCCAAAGGTACTAAAAACGTGTAGATTATACGGTGAACGTGGTTTTTACGCAATAACGCCTATACGTAGAAATACGTTTTACACAACAGGCTGTTTGCCGGAAATTTACTGATACGATACTTATACGGGAAATTTTAGCACACTCACGAACATTTTTGCTGCATTCGCCAAAACCGGGAAAACCCGTTTAGGCATTCCGTGTAATTTTGGCGAGGTTTTTCATAGGATATGGTTAAAATTATTACAAGGGCGGTATTCCTACCGCCCTTTATTTTTTGATCTGTTATTTCTTTTTTGTGCTGCTCTTTTCTGAGAATTTTACGGGCAGGCTTACCATCACATTATCCCATGACATTACCAGGTTGGCGCCGGCATCTGCCTTCTCAAACACCATGGTAAAGGCTTCTACCGGTGTGGGAAGCGTGGTAACAGGTACAGTGGTTCTTACAACATCTTTGGCGGCATTGTATTTATAAGCGCCCCATATATCTGTTTCACGGTTCAGGATAATCGTCCATTTGCTTTCTTCAGGAATGGCGTACATGGTATAACGCCCCTTAGGAATGTTTTTGCCGCCAATGTTAACGGGGATAAAAAATTCCACTTCAGTAGCTTCATTGGCTCCCAGGCGCCATACGTTGCCATATGGTTCCAGCTCACCGAATATCTTTCTGCCTTTTTTCTGCGGGCGGCTGTAAATAACGCGGGCCACCAGGGTGCCGGATTCGCCTTTAACTTTTACCAGGTAAGGGTATACGGGCGGGTAATAGGCCATATCCATAGGGCTGGCATCCAGGGGAGGTAATTTTTTATCCTGGGCAGTAGCCGTTTGTAAACCGGCGGCGGATAATAACATCATCACGGCAAAAAAGAATGCTTGCTTCATTGTTGGCTGTAAATTTTTGATGGTAAATATGGTTTAGGCGCCAAACTTAGTAATTTATTATATACTACGCACAAACGCTTCCAGCTCCGGGAAAAACTCCTGGTAACAGGTTTCCAGCTCGTGATAATGATTTTGGAATATAGCAAAAGGCACTGCTGCCGGTACTTCCAGGTAACGTGCCCGGCGTGTTATACCGTTAAAGGTGCGGTATATACCGTCTGTAAGCCGGTAGTTGTATAGCCAGTTTTGCGTGCGCATGTAATAAAATACCTGTAAAAACACGGGAGGCAGGTCGCCGGCGTTGCTTTCCAGCAGCTGGTATACCGAAAGGGAGAACTGCTCCAGCTGCTCATTTGTAAAGCGCTGCAGGTCGCGGGCCAGAAAGTGGTCGTACACAATATCCATAAACACGGCTCCATACAGGCCGCAGGAGGGTTTAAAGAACTGCCGCCCTTTCCGGGTAAGCGCATGCTGATCGGTAAAAGTGTCAATAGCGCGGTGTATACGTATGCCTTCCTGTATGGCTGTTGGGTATTGCAATACTTGCTTGCCCTTTACAAAATCGGCAATCATGTTGCCTATAACAAAAGACGGGTTGTTAAAGGACAGGTATGCATGGGCCAGGAAATTCATTCCGGTAATTTACAAAAAGCCGGGCGCATATGAGCAGCTGCGCGCCTATGCCGGTTGTTTCCGCTTATCTGCTCCTGCATCCACTTATCCATGCTGCACCGGCTGCGTGCCTGTAACCCGCTTACGGCCTGCAATGCATTGCATGAAGGCAGCCGTAAACCTTTAATTACCGTACATCCTCACTCTTCCACTTTAACAAAAGCTTAACGTTAATGGGTGCAACATTCGCTTTTTTCGTGCAAACGCTTTGCAGAGGCTTTGTTTTACGTATAAAAAATGTGTTTACAGCGTAACTGTTGCAACAATCAATGCGGTGAACTATTCAAGCATTACCATTAGCAACTATTGGGTTGTTGTACGTATAAAGCCACTGTACCTTTGGTGTACAAACAAAAACAATTCAACCCTAAAAAACTTCCGCCATGAAGAAAATGTTTTTAACACTATGTGTAGCTGCCGCATTATTCTGCGGGCACACAGCCTGGGCTGCCCATGCTACTGAAACAGAAGCTACTGCCCGTCTGAAAACAGCATTAAGCCAATCTTTTGCAGGCGCCACTCATGTACGTTGGTACACAGATGACCAGAAGATTTTTACCGCCAAGTTCCTGGTAGGTGAAACACAGGTATCTGCCTATTTTGATGCAGATGGTAACCTGCTCTCCACCCGTCGTTATATTACGGAAGAGCAGCTGCCGCTGGCAGTGGTAACCAAGGTAAAGAAACGCTATCCTTCCCAGCAGATCCGCTCTACTGTGGAACTGGATGCCGCTAACACCACTACTTACTACATTACCCTGGAAGGTGAAACCACCTGGATGGTAGTAAAATCCGACAGCAACGGTCAGTTAAGCGTGTACCAGCGTTTGAAAAAAGCGTAGTCGTCAGCCATTCTATAAGCTGTTGTGTTGTTTAAGCAGGTCCATAGTCATAGCTATGGACCTTTTTTATGCCCATCTCCCAACTATACCTTAACTTTGCCCCCTTAAATAAAACCTCCTGAAAATAAAATGAATAAAGGGCCCATTTCACAGTTTATCCAGCACCATTACCGGCACTTCAATGCAGCTGCATTGGTAGACGCAGCCAAAGGGTATGAAACACATTTGCTGGAAGGCGGAAAAATGATGGTAACGCTGGCAGGCGCCATGAGCACCGCCGAACTCGGTATTTCCTTCGCGGAAATGATACGCCAGGGAAAGGTGGATATTATTTCCTGTACAGGCGCCAACCTGGAGGAAGATATTATGAACCTGGTAGCGCATACCCATTATAAACGGGTGCCTAACTACCGCGACCTGAGCCCCCAGGAAGAATGGGCGCTGCTGGAAAAAGGGTTTAACCGCGTAACTGATACCTGCATACCGGAAGAAGAAGCTTTCCGCCGTATTCAAAAGCATATTTTCAAAATCTGGAAAGAGGCGGAAGATAAAGGAGAGCGTTATTTCCCGCACGAATATATGTACAAGCTGCTGCTGAGCGGCGTAATGAAAGAGCATTACGAGATAGATCCCAAGCACAGCTGGATGCTGGCTGCGGCGGAAAAGAATATTCCCATTGTGGTACCGGGATGGGAAGACAGCACCATGGGTAACATTTTTGCTTCTTACTGCATTAAAGGCGAGCTGAAAGCCGCTACCATGAAAAGCGGTATTGAGTACATGGTGTGGCTGGCCGACTGGTACCGGAATAACTCCGCCGGCAAAGGTGTGGGCTTTTTCCAGATCGGCGGCGGTATTGCCGGTGATTTCCCGATTTGCGTGGTGCCTATGATGTACCAGGACCTGGAGTGGCATGATGTTCCTTTCTGGAGCTACTTCTGCCAGATATCCGACTCCACTACTTCCTACGGTTCTTATTCCGGCGCGGTACCCAATGAAAAAATCACCTGGGGCAAGCTGGATATTAATACACCCAAATTTATTGTTGAGTCAGATGCTACTATAGTAGCGCCGCTGATATTTGCCTACCTGTTAGGATGGTAAGATCGGTGTGCGGATATGCAAATATGCAGATGTGCAAATGAAGTGACCCTTCGTTTGCACATTTTGCTTTTAGAGGATGATGTTTCTATCATCTGCACATCTGCACATTTTCACATCTGCGACGATCCCCGTATCTCCAGCTTGCCTTCCAGCACCAGTTCCTCCGCCTCTGTGCAACGTTGCTCAATATGGCGGATCAGCATTTCCAGGGCTTCCCTGCCTACCTCATATCCCGGCTGTACAATGGTGGTGAGGGCCGGTTCCACCACTTCGGCCACCGGGTCGCCGTTAAAGCCTACAACGGCAATATCCTGCGGCACCCGCAGGCCAAGGCTGTGCACATATTTAATGGCAATAACTCCCGATGGATCATTCACTGCAAAAATGCCATCGGGTTTTACCTGCATAAGCTCCTGAACGCGCTCCAGCGCATTGTACTGGAATTTTTCGCAGTGCACTATATGCCGGGGCGTATAGGGAATGCCGTACCGGCGCATCGCATCTTCATAACCTTTTTGCCGCTCGTCTGATACGGACAGCCCTTTGGGGCCGGCCAGGTGCGCTATGTTACGGCAGCCCTGCTGTATCATGTGCTCTACGGCTTTAAAGGCGCTCTTATATTGCTCCACCCTTATGCGCGACGCATTTACCTGCGGCAGGTCGCGGTCAAAGAACATGAAAGGAATACCCTTTTCCTGTAATTTTTTAAAAGGCACGGCATCTTGTGTTTGTTTTGAAACAGAGATCAGCAGCCCGTCTATACGGCAGGAAGCCAGCTGGCGGATGGCGTCGGCCTCCTGCAATGCGCATTCGTTGCTCTGGCAAATCATCAGGTGGTAGCCGTGGCGGCTGGCCACTTCATTCATGCCACTGAGGGCATGGGAAAAAAAGTGGGTAGCAATAACAGGCACAATTACCCCTATGGTACGGGTTTGTTTGTTAATAAGGCTTTGTGCAATGTAATTTGGTTCATAGTTTAATCCTGCGGCCAACTCCAGCACTTTACGCCTGGTATCTTCATTAATATCGGGCAGGTTCCGCAAAGCCCTTGAAACAGTGGATACAGACAGGCGCAGTTTCCTGGCCAGGTCTTTTATGGTTACCTGTTTGTTTTTCATGCTCCCAGTTGGATAGTTATTTCAATGTATCGGTTATGCGCAACGCGCTATTCAGTTACTGTATTCGGCCATTGCAGGTATTACAAACCAGTCTGCAGGCAATTTCCGCCGGTACAAAAAATCGGAGCACCCAATTGTACTTTTACAAATAAAGTAAAAAACCAATTAAGTAGGTGCGCGGTATTTCATAAACGGCAATGTAGCCGGTATAAACAGTAAAAAGGGCTGTTTTTACCCCAAACAAATTACTTTTTTTATTAATGCAAACGTTACCGGTAACGTTATTTTTGCGTCCCCCATTTTTATCTGCCCCATAGCCTATATTTTGCAAGTCAATACTACACGATGCATTACCACTCCAATGACGTAATGCAATTTTAATGGATAAAGGCCAAAATTACGGCCGGGAAAATCATTTCCCGGCTTTTTTATATCGCTTTTATTTCGCGCATTAAATGTATATTGTACCCTTATAAACGACTGCGATATGAAAAATATACTTCCTGTGCTTACGGTGGTCACCGCCCTTGGAATGAGCGCCTGCCAGCATTCCGGTACTAACACAAATAATAATTCTGTTGATAGTATGAGTACAAATCACGACAGTATGAACATTGAG
>NZ_DASTRI010000098.1:0-9017 GCF_035761305.1 Chitinophaga sp.
ACAATGCAAAAGCGATTATATTTACTGATAGCCATACTGCTGCTGCCTTCCTGTAAAAAATTCCTGGATGAGGAAATGGTAACGCAGATCTCCTATGAATATTATGATACCGAACCGGGTATCGAAGACCTGGTAGACGGCGCCTACAGCGAGCTGCGTTACCTGTTTAACGGCGAGCAAAGCTTTACCCTTTTTAATTACGGGGTAGATGAATACACCGAAGCATCGGACGGGCAGAATAAATATTTTGATGATTTTACCGCGCAGCTGAACCCTACCTCCGCCGCTTACATACATGAAATGTGGACGGCCTACTACCGCGCCATTAATGCCTGTAACATCGGCATAGAACGCATTCCCAACATACAGGGCACCCAGTTCTATACCAACGATGACAACCGGAACCAGCGCATAGCAGAGCTGCGTTTTTTGCGCGCCTTCTACTACTTTATGCTGGTACAGCAGTTTGGCAGCGTACCCCTTACGCTTACCGGCGACATTACGGTACGGCTGGAGTTTGCCCGCTCACCGGTGGCCGACATTTACCAGTCTATTATCAGCGACCTGCAATTTGCGGCGGCCACGCTGCCTGCCACGCAATCGCAATACGGCCGCATCACCAAAGGCGCGGCCAGGCACTATCTTGCCAAAGTATATTTAACCAGGGGCAGCGCTGTTACAGAACAGCGCGGGCAAAAGCCTACGGACATGGACAGCGCGGCTTACTGGGCCAACCTGGTGATCACCGACGGGCCTTACCAGCTGCTGGACAACTACGCTGACCTGTGGAACATTAATAACCAGGAGAATAAAGAGGTGATACTGGCCGCGCAGTTCAACAATAACGCCTTTATGCTGAACGGCTCCGGCAACCGTACGCACCTGTATTACCAGATGGTGTACGACCTGAAGCCCGGCATGCAGCGCGACATCGTGAACGGACGCCCTTTCCGCCGCCTGATGCCTACGAATTATACCATGGATATATTTGACCGTAGGAACGACTCGCGCTTTTATAAAAGCTTCCGTACCGCTTACCTGTGCAACAACGCGGCTACCATTCCCAGGTGGACAGCCGATAATGCGCCGTCACCCGCGCTGGTAGGACAGCCCAAATTCAAGCTGGGTGACACGGCCATCTTGCTTACGCTGGACAAAGGCGTTACAGATGCGGAGATCGCCAAAAAATCTTACCTGTGGATCCCACGCAACAAGTACACCAAGCAGGACTTCCTGACGCTGGTAAAGCACATGGACCCCACCCGGCTTGACATCTCTACCGAAACCGCCGGCCGTGACGGCGTATATGCGCGGCTGGGCGAAACCTACCTGATAGCTGCCGAAGCTTATGGCCGCCAGGGCAACTATGCCCGCGCGCTGGAATACATAAATGCGCTGCGCCGCCGCGCCGCTTATAAAGCCGGTGAGGCAAAGCCCATGCAGTACTGGTTTACCGAAGGCGGCGCCTACGGCGATGTAAACAGCACCGAAAGCCAGGTACTGGTAACGGAAGCGGCTTTTGAAACTAATGATCCGCATGAGCAATACCCGCCCTCTGCTACTACCAAGGCTACCCGCTTTATTCACTTTATGCTCAATGAAAGAACGCGTGAGCTGCTGGGCGAGTTCCAGCGCTGGCTGGACCTTGCGCGAACAGAAACCACGTATGAAAGAGTAAAGCTGTTTAACCCGGCGGCCGGCAACATCAAGCCTTTCCACAAGCTGCGCCCCATACCGCAGCAGCACATTGACCGCCTGTTTAAGAACGGCGTACCGCTTACTGCCGATGAACGCGCCGCAGAGCAGAACCCGGGGTATTAGGTGAAGCAAAAAGCAGAAGGCAAAAAGTAAAAAGCAAAAGCAAAAACAAAAAACAAAACGCGGAAACAAAAAAAAGCCGGCCATTTAAAATAGCCGGCTTCTTATAAAGGAATGTCAGGACCTTATGGTTTGAATAATGTTTCGTAGCTGCTTAAACGTTATAGCTTAGTAAACGGGAAAGCAATACTAATATTGCCTCCCAGCCAGGCCATTACCGCAAAGAACAGCACTCACTACAGATTATAGGTAAAGGGAAAAAGTTACACTGCGCAGTAAGTACGTGCTACCGGGCTGCAGTGGCAGGTACAGCGCAGTGTAACAAAAGAAACAGGCATAGGGACGATGCCTTCCGCAGCCGGAAGGGGTAGTTTTCATAGGATATATGCAATGATCGCATCAAAAAGATTTCCCGTTACAGCATGTCACGGATTGCCTGTACAGATATTGGTAAATATGTATTGGTAATAGGATATACGCCTGAAGGCATATTGTAATCGGTTCCTCATACAAAACGGTTTATAGCCTGTTTAAAATATGGTTATACTATTTACGGATATGGTTCGCTATGTATATTGTATGCTGAATATTATTATCGGTATTGGATCTCTTGTACAGTGTTATGTTATGGTTTATATATTCGGCTTTTCATGTAGCTGATGTTTTGATATGGATCTACCAGCTGAGTACGGCACGAAAATATACAACCGTTTGCATCTGTGCAAATGTTTTGAAAGATTTTTTTTCGCGCAATCCCTTGCTGGTTGTCCATTTTAGCAAAATGTGTTGAGGATGAACGCTCCATGTAAATGTGTGTTATAACGCTTACATGCAGCAAATTACATCGCCGGGTGGTTTATGGCTTGTTTTGCCGCTGCTGCGCACGGATCATTTCAGAAAAGCCCTGCTTTTGGGCCAGCGCTGTTACGGCCTGGGCTATACGTTTTGCTTTGGTAGGCGCTGTCTTGGCGCTCTCTATCCACTTCATAAAATAGTTGCGGTGCGACATGGTAAGACCGTTAAAGTATGCCAGCGCTTCGGGTTCATCGGCCAGGCATTCCATTAGCTCAGGGCTGCTTACCGGCTGGGGGTTTTTGTCTTCTGTAAGCTGCAGCGTAAGCGTGGCGCCTTTGCGTTTGCCGGTGCCTTTGCGCATGTCCGCATTAATGGGCAGTATAAAGCCGCCTCCGCCCATGGGCAATAATGCCACAGCCTGTATGGAAAAATTATCCAGCTTGCCTTTTACGCGGAATGCTTTCTTATTGCCGGGCTTCAGCTGGTGTGCAATGTCGGCAGGTATTGCTACATAGCTCCAGCCGGTTTTATCCCCGTTTTCTGCAAAGCTGAGTATAGGAGCGGTGAATTTAACCATAGAACAAATTTAAGAATTACGAATTACGAATTGAAAAAATCGGTGTATGCAGGGAGAGGGGCTAAGTAATGAATAATTAACAATGAATAATGAATAATGAATAATGAATGGAGTGCCTCCTTAAATGCTGTTTAACGGGTAAGATCACTGCCCCAATCCGTAATTTGTAACTGATAATTCGTAATTGTCTTAATCCTGCGCTGCGCTGTCCTTTTTCCGCACTGCATCCCATGTTACTTTTGCATTGTAAAAACTACCCCTCATGGAAAATACATTACAGGGCCGCCCGGCCTTATTGCTGATAGATATTCAGCAGGGTTTTGATGAAATGGAATATTACGGCGGTGAGCGTAACAACCCGCAGGCAGAGCAACGCGCACAGGAGCTGCTGGCATACTGGCGCGAAAATAAGCTGCCGCTGTTTCACATACAGTACAGCTCCCGCGATCCGCGTTCACCCTTATATCCCTCTAAAAAGGGTTTTGCATTTAAGGAAGAGGCCCGGCCTTTGCCGGGAGAGCCGGTACTGGTAAGAAGCGTGAACAGCGCCTTTATAGGTACTGACCTGCAGGCCAGGCTGCATGCGGAAAATATTGACACAGTAGTGGTAATCGGGTTAACAACAGAGCACTGCGTATCTACCACTACCCGCATGGCCGGTAACCTGGGCTACCACACCTTCGTGATCTCCGATGCTACGGCGTCTTTTAATAAAACCGGCGTAAGCGGGCAGCATTTTGATGCGGCGCTGGTGCATGAGCTGTCGCTGGCCACCCTGCAGCACGAGTTTGCCACGGTGCTTACAGCGCAGGCGCTGCTGCAGCAGCTGCGTGTACCGGTTGCCGGTAGTTGACCAGGTATTTTACCTGCTTTACCCATTTGATCTGCTGGCTTAGGCTATCCATATCACACACCAGGGCCTTACGGCCCAGGGAGGCCAGTTCCGCCATGCTGGCCACCCCGCGGGTGTTCGCCTGTAGCTGTTCCATGGCAATGCAGCCCATGCCGTGCAGGGCGTGCATGGTAATGCTGTAGAAGGCTTTGGCCGGCTGTGTAAAGGGCAGCTGCGCCAGGTAATGATTAAACTCCGCTACTGCGCCCATAAAATGTTGCTGCAGCCGCTCAAAGTTGCGGTACAGGTTAGGGATGGTATAAATACCGCTGTGTACATCTTTATATACATCAAAGGCGTCGTTGGTGAGCTGCAGCAGCCCCGCCATCGGGTATAGCATTTTTTGTACGGCAACGGCAGGGTAGTGGTCCAGTATAGAGTAGTAGAGTAAGATGGAGTAGTAGCTTTTCTTGTAGGTGATCTCGTACAGATCGGCTTCACTTACATCCGGCGACATTTGCTTTAACGACGCCTGCTGCCATACAAACACTTCATGCAGGTGGGCAATTACCTTTTCCCGGTCAGGGGATAACAACAGCAGTTGCAGGTACACCTCTTTTACCACATGCTCCTCAAAGCTTTGCGGTATGTGCTTTTCCGGCTGGCGTGTAAAAGCGTCGAGCTGTTCGTAGCTGAGTATATGATCATCAAAGAGGTCGTCGTACAAAGGACCAAAAATGCTGAGCAGCAAAATCCGGTGCTGCTCATCCTCACTTAGCTGCAGTCCGCGCAGCTGGTAAAGGCTGTCGCAGATAACGTTAAGGCTCAGCTGCCAGTATTTATTAATACGCCTGATGATGCCGGCGGAAAAATCTTTGGGCTGGCCGGCCGACAGCTGCGCCAGCATGGGCGGCAGGTGCTCATTAAAATAGCGGGCCTGTTTTTTCAAACGCCATTTTAATGTACACAGGCAACGGATTGTTTGTAACAGGCTTACAGTAGGTTGTTGCATTGTCCGGATAAATTAATTAATAATGAATAATTAATAATTAATTGATTGACGGTTGTAGTTAAGCATTATTAATTCTTCATTCTTAATTATTAATTAACTGTTGATTGCTAATGAACACCAAATGAAGCGTGCATCGCAATCATTATTAATTCTTCATTCTTAATTACTAATTACCTCAGTGCCTCTATAGCAGTAGCTGTTTTATAAAGGGGCTTGCCCAGTAAGCGGCTGCCATCTTCCGTAATTAAAAAGTCCTCTTCTATACGTATGCCACCAAAGTTACGGAAAGCCCCCAGTTGATCGTAATTAATAAAGCTGGTGTGTTTCTTTTGCGCCTGCCAGGCATCCATCAGCTCCGGGATAAAATACAATCCCGGTTCTATGGTAAGCACAAAGCCGGTTTCCAGGGCACGGCCCAGGCGAAGGGATTTAAGCCCGAACTCCGTGCTTTTTACAATCGTATCTGTATAGCCCACATATTGCTCGCCCAGGTCCTCCATGTCATGAACATCCAGTCCCATCATGTGCCCTAAACCGCACTGGAAGAAAAGGGTATGGGCGCCCTGCGCTACTGCTTCCTTTACATCTCCTTTCATCAGTCCCAGGTCGTGCAGGCCTTCGGCCAGCTTCTCACAGGCCAGCAAATGCACGTTCCTGAACAAAACGCCTGGCTGCAGCGCATCTATGGCCGCCTGCTGTGCGGCGGCCACAATATCATACACGGCTCTTTGCTGTGTTGTAAAGCTGCCGCTTACAGGAAAGGTGCGGGTAAGATCGCCTGCGTAGTGCATGGCTGTTTCAGCGCCGCAGTCGCACAGCACCATTTGCCCGTTTTGCAATATGGTGTCCTGGTAGTGGTTATGTAATATCTGCCCGTTTACAGTTAGTATGATAGGGAAGGAAAGATTGCCGCCGGCGCTCAGCGCCACGCCATGCACACGCCCGGCTATCTGCGCTTCGGTAAGACCTTCCTGCGTGCTGCGGATGGCTTCCAGCTGCATATCAACAGAAATGCCAATGGCCTTTTCTATTTCGGCAATTTCTTCCGGCGCTTTAACGGCCCTTTGGGAAACGATGGCTTTAATGAGTGGTACAGATGCTTTGCTTTGTAAGGCGCCGCAGGGAATTTGCAGCCAGCCGGCCAGTTGCTGTGCATTGCCGGCCCGGTAAGGAGGCAGGAAATGAATGGTGCGCCCCGCGCTTTGCGCGGCCTTCAGCAGGCTTTCCAGGGCCGATAGCGGCTGTACGTTGTTAATGCCGGTTTGTGCTGCCTGTTCGCTGATGGTAGGTTTGGGACCGGTCCACACCAGGTCGTCCATGGTAAGCTCATTGCCGAAAATTATTTCCTTGTCATTGTCCACATCTATTACCGCTGCCAGTGATGGGCGGTCAATGCCTATGAAGTACAGGAAGGAGCTGTCCTGCCGGAAGTGGTATAGGTTATCGCGGTAGTTCATGCCCAGCTCTCCGTTGCCCAATAACAGGATAAGTCCCTGGTTAACAGCCGTCTTTAGCCGTTGTCTTCTTGTGGCGTAGATTTCCTTCTTAAACATGGCGGTGAAGCTAATAAAAATCCCGGAGTTGCCTCCCGGATTTTCGTGTTAGTAAGCCGTGTTTTAAATGAATACTGCAGCCCGTTCGCACCATTGCCAGTGGCGGGATAATACCACGGGAATGCAGGTTTTTACCAGGTGGTGCTAACCGCAGCGGCTGATGGTAAACCTGGTAAATAACATACATTTGCGGTGTAACTTTTTAAAGCAACATTATGTCATTGCAGCAACGATTAACCGTTATCACTTTAGGGGTAAAAGACCTGCAAAGGTCCAAAGACTTTTACACTACGCAGTTCGGGTGGAAACCTGTGAACGATAATAACAACATTATTATGTTCCTGCTGAATGGCTTTATACTAAGCCTGTTCCCGTCCGGCGCCCTGGCCGACGATGCCAACGTGCCCGCTGAAGGCGCGGGGTTCAGAGGGTTTACGCTGGCGTATAATGTAACATCCGCGGCGGAGGTGGATGCTTTGTTTGAGCGGTTTGCCGCCAACGGCGTTACCATTACCAGGCACGCTGAAAAAGCTTTCTGGGGCGGCTACCGGGGCTATGTGGCCGACCCGGATAACTACCTGTGGGAAATATGCTGGAACCCTTATATGGAGCTGGATGCGCAGGGTAGTGTAACAGCACACCAGTAGGCGCCGGCGCCCGTGGATCGTTATAGCATACTGCATGCTGCAACTGCACTGAAAAGGCAGGGCTGTTATTTCAGCCTGCAGCCGCTTATCTTTGCCTTATATGGAACCAGCACAACCCAACCCGGAGATATTACAACAGTTAGTGACCATGAAAATGCCCTTTGGCAAATACAAAGATACGGTGCTGTGCGACCTGCCGGTGTCGTACCTGGAGTGGTTCCCGCGAAAGGGCGGTTTTCCCAAGGGCAAGCTAGGTATGCTGCTGGAAACACTATACGTAATAAAAACCAACGGCCTTATGTTCCTGCTGGAGCCGTTGCGGCGTGGCAGAACATAAGGCCGTTATATCTCCTCCCTGCAATTATACGGATGCTGCTTACGGCATTGCCAATCTTGCAGCCATGGTGTCGGCCATTGCCTTGTGCATTTTAATGGCCGGCAGGTATTTTTTGGCATAATCCTTTAACCTTTGCTGATCGCTGTTGGCAGCAGCATCCTCAAAAAGCGCTATTGTTTTTTCGTGATCCCTTACCTGCCCGTTTGCATAAGCGGTGTCGAACATGTGCGGCGACATAGCCATCATTTGCTGCTTCAGCGCTATGTGCATGCTGTCAGGCCCGTTTGGCACAGTAACGTCCCAGTCGTTGGCTATATCATCCAGCTCATTTTGCGCAGTGGTATGGTCCTGCTGCATTTTTTGCCCGAACATTTTAACGCCCGCATCGGCCGACATAGAGTCGGCCAGCTTTCCCATATCCACCTCACTCCAGTTGCCATAAGAGGCCTGTGTCATAAAGTTCTTGTCGTGTGTTGAGATTAAGTGATTGCCGATGCCATCATCATCATCATCAGAACAGGCAGTAAAACAAAAGGCGCTGATGGCCATGCTTCCCGCAAGAAAAAGCTTCATCATTTTCATAATGCGTGTGTTTTAGAATTAACAGGTGATCGCTATTAAGGAGCTGCAGACAATCCTTTAACCATACCAGTCAAAATCTGTGCTTATACTAAACAGGCCCAGGCACAGTGAATTAACCCGCTCATTATGAGCCGGTTATTTTTTACTAATGAGTATACAGCGTATAACAGTGTAGAGCCCATGCATACCCGTACTCTCTAATTTAATAGTAGCCGCTCCGCCTGTGTTTTACACACTGTTAACCACAGTGTGTTGCTTTTTTTATACTTTGTACATCCATAACATTACTAAAATTCCAACAGATGCAACGCTGCCGCTTATTACTGATCCTCTTACTGATCTGTCATTTTTCCGCCATTGCACAGCAGGTGTCCCTGCAGGTGGCCCTGGCCGGTTTAAACCATGACCATGTGCACCTGATACTGAACCGCTACCGCAAGGGAGAAGTGAAGATCCTGGGCATTGCTGAAAGCGATGAGCAGCTGATACAGCGCATGAAGAAAAGATACCAGCTGCCGGATAACATCTTTTATAAAGACGTACCCGCCATGCTCACCAAAATAAAGCCTGATGTGGTGCTGGCTTACAACGCCATTGCCGACCACCTGGCCGTGGTAGAAGCCTGCGCGCCCAAAGGCATACCGGTAATGGTAGAGAAACCGCTGGCCGTGTCTGTTCAGCAGGCGCAGCGCATAGCCGCGCTGTCAAAGCAGTACCATGTGCCGGTGCTCACCAATTATGAAACCACCTGGTACAATACCAACCAGCAGGTGGAGGACATGGTGAACAATCAGCATGACATTGGCCCCATCCGCAAAATGATCGTACACGATGGCCACCAGGGACCTAAGGAAATAGGCTGCA
>NZ_DASTRI010000099.1:0-9222 GCF_035761305.1 Chitinophaga sp.
TGGTGTTTTAACGCCTGCTGATCCATATGGTGTTATTACACCGGCAACTATTCAAAGCTTCACTTTCCCGATACCTTCTTCTGAGGTTACTGCCAACCCGAAATTGCTGGAGCCTCCGGTATCATATTATTAAGCAATACTAAAAACATTATACCGTGAATAAAGTAATATTCAACCAAAGCTATAGAAGGTTCCTGTTCTTATCACTTGCTGTGGCCTTTGCATGCATGCAGTTTGGCTGTAAGAAGGAGGCAATGGAAGGCGGCGCTCCTGTTATAACAAGTGTCAGGAATTATGCAGCTTCGCCTGCCGACACCCTTGTGAATAACATCACTACCGGTCAATGGGTTGTGTTGATCGGGCATAACTTAAAAAACGCTGTACAGATCTCCTTCAACGGCATACCTGCTACCATCAACAGCGTAATGTTCTCTGATACCAGCGCTACCGTGCTGGTACCCGCTGTAATACCGTTTCCGTCAGTGTCTGCAGAAGATATGAACACTATCCGCTACGTTACCCGCCAGGGGGCTACTACTTTTACGTTCGGCATTGTGGCCCCACCGCCCACTATTACCGGCATTTCCAACGAAAATGCCAATGAGGGCGATTCCGTTTATATCTATGGGCTGAATTTATTTTTTATACAGGAGCTAACCTTTGCCGGTACGCCGGTTACGGAATATACCACAGCCGGCGACGGCACCTCTGTTGGATTTGTATTGCCGGCGCTTACGCAAAGCGGACCGGTAGTTGTGACTACCAAATCCGGCGTAGCTTTCACTCCCTTTAACGTAAATGATGCTACAACAGGGGTGCTGTGTGATTTTGACAATGTAAATACTTTCAGCTGGGGTACCGGCATTGATAACAGCAGCGTTAACTTTCCCGGCAACAGGGGCAATTACGCAGTGCTGAGCAATGGTATTCTGCCGGCCGGTGATGGCACCTGGTGGGACTGGCAACGTAGTATAAATACCAATGACGTACAGTGGGTTCCTGCAGACAGTTTAGGCCTTTCCCTGGATGACTATGCCCTTAAGTTTGAGATCAGCGTTCCCGGCGCGTGGACCGGTACTTCTATTTATGTAATAAAAGGCTACGCATTTGACTATATGGCGCGCTATGAACCGTGGCAGGGTGCTAATGGCGTTGTAACCCCCTTCATTACAAAGGGGTGGCGTACTGTAACCATTCCATTGTCCATGTTCAGAAGCAATGACGGTAAAGGTTCGGCCGCCGCAAGCCTGACCACTTTGCTGGGTGCATCTGGCAATGGAGCGGTAAATATCCAGACCAAGAACTTTTCCGCTTCGCCATCGGCTTCGGGCTTAAAGGCCGCCATTGATAACATCCGGGTAGTGAAGATCAAATAGAGAAATTTTTAACCAAATATCATCTTTATGAAAACTCAAAGTTGGTATGTGCTCACCGGCCTTGTAATTATAGCTGTAATGTCGGCATACTGCAGTAAAAAGAGCGTGATCACACCGGCATTGTCGGTTTCTTTATCTGAAATTGCTTTTAAGGCAAACGGCGATACCGCTGAGGTAACGGTTACCAGTAACGTAGAATGGAATATCAGCAACCCCGCTTCCTCCTGGTTGCAACTGAGCAAAACAGGCGGCAATAGCAGCCCGGCTTCCATTCAACTGACCGCTGCCGCCAATACCACTGGAGCTGCCCGCTCCACGGTGCTGGAGGTTAGCGCGGGCAACAGCCAGGTGCGCAGGATAAACATAACACAAGCCGGCAGTTTATATCCGGGCTATAATGTATCGCCGCAGCCTGCTGATGCAACAGGCATGGGAAGTAATGCAGCGCAGCTGGCCGCCAGATTTCAGCTGGGCTGGAATATCGGGAATACGCTGGAAGCAATTGGCGGGGAAACCGCCTGGGGAAATCCCCTGATCAGCGAAAGCTATATCAGGGCAGTAAAAGCCCGGGGATTTACCGCCATCCGCCTGCCCTGTTCATGGAACCAGTATGCCGACAAAGCTACCGCTAAGATCCAGGATGCCTGGCTTAACCGGGTAAAGCAGGTGGTTCAATATTGTGTTAATAACGATATGTATGTTCTGCTCAATATCCATTGGGACGGTGGTTGGCTGGATAACAATATTAACGCGCAGAAGAAGGATTCTGTTAATGCCAGGCAACAGGCTTTCTGGGAACAGATAGCAACCACTATGCGTGATTTTGATGAGCACCTGCTGTTTGCAAGCGCCAATGAGCCCCCTGCCGGCAATGCTGATCAAATGGCAATACTCGCCAGCTATCATCAAACCTTCGTTAATGCAGTCCGGTCCACCGGCGGACGTAACAGTTACCGGGTGCTGGTGGTACAGGGACCGTCAACGAATATTGAGAAAACCAATGATCTGATGAACGTCCTCCCCGCAGATCCTGTGAAAGACCGGATGATGGTGGAGGTACATTATTATTCCCCTTCCCAGTTCTGCTTGCTGATGGATGGCGACGCATCCTGGGGTAAAATGTTCTATTACTGGGGTACGGGGCATCATTCTGCCATTGAGCCCGACAGGAATGCCACCTGGGGAGAGGAAAGTGATGTGAACGCCTCCTTTGCCAGGATGAAAACGAAATTCATCGATAAACAGATCCCCGTTATAATGGGCGAATATGGAGCCTACAGGCGCGGTAACAGCAAGTATGTTCCCAAAGACCTGGCCACTCACAATAACGCGGTGGATTATTGGCTGACCTATGTAACTAAGCAGGCAATAGCTAATGGGCTTAAACCCTTTTACTGGGACACGGGGGGTGCTTTGGACAGGCGGAATAATACCGTGCTGGATAAACGCACTATTGATGCCATTGTGGCGGGTAGTAAATAGTTTCAGAAGATTTATTGATTGGCAGGTATAAAGCAAATGCTATTATGGCTGGCGCTAAATAAAAAAACAACAGATCTCCGGATGAATAAATACGCAATACCTGTTATTATAATCATTTTGATCCCGGTATTGAATGCAACTGCGCAGGTAGGTAACCGGTTCTTTCCTGAGAAGGAGCTCACTACAACCGGCATCTATTATTATCCTGAACATTGGAATGAAAACCAATGGGAACGGGATATAAAAAAATAGCCGGTATGGGTTATGAGTTTGTTCACCTGGCGGAGTTTGCCTGGTTTAAAATGGAACCCGAAGAAGGAAAATTTGAATTTAACTGGCTGGATAAGGTGATAGCGCTCTGTACTAAATACAACCTGAAAGTGCTGATGTGCACTCCTTCCGCAGCCACCCCGGCATGGCATAACCCCCTCGCAGGGGGGTGGGGAGTATATGCAATTCATGAAAGAAATAAAAGAGCTCAGGAAAGAATACAAACCAGGTGCTACCATGCCGGCAAAACTGGCTGGGCGCAGGTGAAAGCAACCGATATGCTTTCAAATAACGGCAAAGGAGAGATACTTATGGGCCCGGACCATTATAGCTGGAACAACTGGGCCGATCTGCTGGTGCCGGATAAGAATACGGAAACACTTGCTGTATTTGACAATCAGTTTTATAAAGGAAAAGCAGCGGTAGTAAAGCATAAGGTTGGTAAAGGCATTGTAACCTATATCGGCGTGGATACGGATGATTCAAGACTGGAGCAGGACGTGCTGCGCGGCATTTATACGGGTGCAGGGGCCACCACTGAAAATTACCCGCCCGGCGTATATGTTTATTGGCGGGATGGCTTTTATGTAGCGGTAAATTATTCTTCGGATAATTATACCATGAACATGCCGGGAACAGCCAACATTATTGTAGGGGAAAAAATATTACAACCCGGCGGAGTGTTGGTCTGGAATGAATAGTTATAAGAAAGATTAATGGTTTTAAGAATGAAAAATAATTTGATCCTGTTGACGATCCTGTTTGCTTCCATTTCAGGAACACTGGTTGCCCAAACGGCTAAACAGCAGCAGCCGGCCATACAGGAACGGGCAATCAATATTGATTTCAATAAAACAGCGGGAAAGCTCAACACCATGTTTAATGAGTGTGTGGGCGCAGGCCGTGCCAATGAAGGGCTACGGGCAGATTGGCAGCAGCAGCTTGCATATGTAAGAAAAGAATGTGGCTTCAGGTATATCCGCATGCATGGGCTTTTAACAGATGACATGGCTGTATATACGGAGGATAGTAAAGGTAACCCGGTTTATAACTATATGTACATTGATGCTTTAGTTGATTTTTTACAAAGCATTGGCATGAAACCCTTTGTTGAGCTGGGCTTTATGCCTTCAGCGCTGGCCAGTGGACCCAAAACCATCTTCTGGTGGAGGGGTAACGTAACTCCTCCTAAAGATTATGAAAAATGGGGCGCATTGGTACAGAACCTTACCCGGCATTTTACAGAACGTTACGGCGCCAACGAAGTAAAGACCTGGTATTTTGAAGTTTGGAACGAGCCTAACCTGGATGGTTTCTGGGCAGGGACGCAGGAAGATTACTTCAAATTATACACCTATAGTGCTAAAGCCATTAAAAGCGTCAATTCATCTTATCGCGTTGGAGGGCCGGGCACTGCCGGCGCTGCCTGGGAACCGGAAATGATTGCATACTGCCAGAAGAATAATGTGCCCATAGATTTTATAAGTACCCATGCCTATGGTGTAAAGCAGGGATATCTCGACGAATTTGGCAATTCAGGTACCGTGCTCGATAAAAATCCCATGAGTGTCAGTGGTGATGTGCTTCAGTCACGAAAGGAGATTGCCGGTTCGGCAATGCCCGGCCTGGAGCTCCATTACACCGAATGGAGCGCATCCTACACCCCGGCTGATCCTATTCATGACAGCTATCACGAAGCAGCATATGTGCTGCAAAAGCTGAAGCAGGTTGGAAAGGCTGCCAACTCAATGTCGTATTGGGTGTTTACCGATATTTTTGAAGAACCCGGGCCCCGCTTTACGCCTTTTCACGGCGGCTTCGGAATGCTGAACATCCAGGGCATTAATAAGCCGGTATTCTATGCATACCAGTTTGCGAACCGGCTGGGAAATATTGAATTGGCAAATACTGATTCCTCTTCATGGGCATGCAGGGATTCAACAGGGAATATCCAGGTGCTGGCCTGGGATTTTACCAATACGCATCCGGGAGATTCCGTGCACAACCAGCAATATTATATCCGTGACCTTCCCTCAAAACCAAAAGGAAAATTGAAGATCGACATTGCAAACGTACCTGCCGGAACGTATGCGCTTGAAGTATATAAAGTGGGTTATCGCTGCAACGATGCTTATTCCACTTATCTCTCTATAGGGAAACCTGAACAGCTTACAAGACAGCAGGTGGAGCAGATTAAATCACAAAATGACGGCAGGCCGGTTTCAAAAGAGATCATAAAAGTGAAGGAGGGGATCCCTTTTTTAAGGAAGCTGGATATCCGGGAGAACGACGTTTATTTTCTGAATTTAATAAGACTTTTTTAATCACCCTGAAAACCACTAATGTTATGAAAAACTCTTTACGCATGCTATCCAATGCGCGCTGCAGAACGAACGTGCTTTTTATTACCATTGCATTTTTATTGTCACTGCCGGTCCGGGCACAGTTGCCAACGGCGCAGCAGGTAGCCGGCCAAATGAAGCTAGGCTGGAACCTTGGCAATACATTAGAAGCCATTTGTGGGGAAACTGCATGGGGCGGCGCTATAACCTCCCAGGCAACAATTGATGCGGTGAAAGCTTCCGGGTTCAATGCCGTGCGGCTGCCCGTTGCATGGGACTGCCATGCCACCAACGGCGTAATTGATGCTGCGTGGATGGCCCGCGTGAAGCAGATCGTAGACTATTGCATCAACGACAATATGTATGTGATCCTTAATATCCACTGGGATGGAGGCTGGCTGGAGAATAATGTAACTACCGCCGCACAGGCGTCCGTTAATGCAAAACAACAGAACTATTGGACACAAATAGCAAATTATTTTAAAAACTATGATGAACATTTGCTTTTTGCCAGCGCCAATGAGCCTAACGTTAATGATGCCACGGGAATGTCTGTTTTATTATCATACCATCAAACATTTATAAATGCGGTTCGTGCAACAGGTGGAAATAATAGTTCCCGCACGCTGGTCATCCAGGGACCGGCAACTGATATGGAAAAGACCAATTCCTTAATGAATACCATGCCAACAGACCAAATTGCAGGCCGGTTGATAATGGAAGTCCATTATTACGCTCCATCTCAATTTACAATTTTGGAACAGGACGCTTCCTGGGGCAATATGTTTTACTACTGGGGAAATGGCTATCATTCTGCTACAGATGTTACGCGTAATGCCACCTGGGGAGAGGAGAGCTATGTGGATTACTGCATGGGACTGATGAAAACCAAGTTTATTGATAAGGGAATACCGGTAATAATTGGAGAATATGCAGCAATGAAAAGAAACCTTTCTGCCCCGTCAGATCAGGCGCTCCATCGCGCTTCACGGTTATACTATTACCGGTATGTTGTGAACGCAGCAACCAGTAGGGGAATTATCCCGTTTTGCTGGGACATAAACATGGGAATATATGATCGCGGCACCGGTGCTGTGCTTGACCAGGAAGTAATAGATGCCATTAAGCAGGGCGCCGGCATTGCAACCACTGGCTATGTTACTTTAACCAATCGTGCTACCGGCTTGCTGGTTGATGGTATGTACAGGTACTCCGATGGTTCCAATGCAGAGCAGTGGAGTTACAGTGGCAGTGATGCGCAGCAATGGTCACTGGAAACAACCGGGAATTATGTGAAGCTGAAAAACCGCGCTTCAGGCCTGTACCTGGATGGCATGGGCAGAACGAACAATGGTGCGGTGGCAGGCCAATGGAGCAATAGCAGCAGCTATAATCAGCAATGGCAACGGGAAACATCAGGAAGTTATGTGAAGTTGAAGAACCGTGCTACCGGGTTATACCTTGACGGGCTGGGGCAAACCGCCAATGGTTCGGACGCAGGTCAGTGGGCAAACAGTAATAGTAATAACCAGCTTTGGACAATAGCGTCTGTTGGGCAGGCACGGCGATCAATGGTCACGGATAGTGCGCAAATACATGAGCCGGCAGATAACCAGGTGTTGTTATATCCGAATCCTTTTACGTCTACTTTCAAAATGATGGTTGACAAGCCCCGTGAGGTAGCACGTGTTATTATATTCGACCTTATGGGTAAACAGGTTGAAGTTATTGAACGGCCGTCTGTTTCAAACTTAATGTCAATGGGGGCTTCCCTGAAAGCTGGCACCTATATAGTTCGGGTAGAAGGGATGAACTGGTTAAAAACGGCTAAGGTTATTAAGGTGGATTAGAAAAAAGTAATACATTGAGCTGGAGAATAATAATAAGTAAGAAACCCATAGTGTTATGATTCGAAAAATATGTAAGGTAATAACGGTAATAGGATGTTTGGCAGTAAGTGGTTATGCACAAACCAGTGCTCCCGGTCCTTGCGGTCCGGTGCCCTCAGAAAACCAGATGAAGTGGCAGGAAATGGAATATTACGCATTCATCCATTTATCTACTAATACTTTTACAGACCAGGAATGGGGATTTGGTGAAGATGACCCTAAGATCTTTAACCCGGTTAACCTGGATTGCCGCCAATGGGCCCGTGTTTGTAAAGAAGCGGGTATGAAAGGAATTATTCTTACAGCCAAACATCATTCAGGATTTTGTTTATGGCCATCAAAGTATACTGAATATTCTGTTAAAAATTCTTCCTGGCGCGGTGGCAAAGGGGATATTGTTCGTGACCTGGCAAATGCGTGTAAGGAATACGGTCTGAAGCTGGGTATTTATTTGTCTCCCTGGGACCGGAACAGCGCGGCGCGTAAAATCCCTGCCCGATCTGCTGAATACCTACTATAACTCTTTTGGACGCAACGGCGCCCTGTTGCTGAACTTTCCTGTAGACAGGAGAGGCCTGATCCATGAAACTGATGAGAAGGCGGTGCTGGCGCTGGCAAAAGCCGTAAAGGAAGCATTTGCAGTGAACCTTGCTGAAAAGAAAAAAGTGAACGCTTCAAATGTGCGCGGTAACGCAAAAGCATTTGGCGCAGGCATGGCAGTGGACGGAAATAAGAACACCTATTGGGCAACCGATGATGCGATAACGGACGCGTCACTAACTATAAATTTTGGCAAGCCCACTACTTTTAACCGTTTTCTTGTCCAGGAATATATAAGATTAGGCCAGCGGGTAAAAGCTTTTAAGGTTGAGGGGTTGGTAAACGGCAGCTGGAAGGAGCTGGCTAATGGAACTACCATTGGTTACAAACGTATCCTGCTTTTCCCGGCTGTAACTGCTACGCAGCTACGTTTTACCATTACAGGTGCAAAAAGCTGCCCTCTAATATCTAATATAGGAGTTTATAATGCACCTCCTGTTTTGGTTGCCCCTCAAATTATCAGGGATCAGTCCGGGACGGTGTATATCAGGCCCGCTGATAAGGAATCCGTTATTTATTATACACTGGATGGCAGCCAGCCCACAAAGGAGGCAAAGCGGTACAAAGGACCTGTACAAACGGACGGAAAAGTGAACGTAAAGGCGATCGTTTATGACCCCATATCGAAAAAAAGCAGCGCCGTAGCAGGGGAGAAATTTGACATATCCAGAAAAGACTGGAAAATATCAGGTATTAATGACGATAAAGTTAACCGCGTGATAGACGGAGATCCTGCAACGGCATGGTACCAGGAACGTGATACAAAACTGCCGGCAGATATTGATATTGATATGGGTAAGATGGAGAATATAGCCGGCTTCAAATACCTCCCCGGCCAGGACCGGACAGAGGGAATTATTACGCACTACCAGTTCTGGGTGTCAGAAGATAATAAAGATTGGAAAATAGCGGATGAAGGAGAATTTTCCAATATTAAGAATAACCCATTGTTGCAGGTGAAGGAATTTAAGCCGGTAAAAGCCCGTTATATCAGGTTGCGTGCGTTACACAATACGCAGCAGAACAATGCGGCCGGTTATGCAGAGCTGGATGTGATTACCCATTAGCTTCCCCGGAAATGTTGGATCATCTTACGGCAGCAGGGCCGTTTCAGCGCGGTTGAGATTCGCCGGAGCAGTACCACAATGGCCGGTGATCTCTTAAAAATATTTAAAAATTAACGGTAATGATTTTTGAACCGCCAAATTCCGTTTCTTTACAACGCCGAAACTTGCGTTAGCACACCTATGGCAATACCACGTT
>NZ_DASTRI010000100.1:0-16431 GCF_035761305.1 Chitinophaga sp.
AAAAAAAGGCGAATATACGTTTTTAAATGAAAAACTCCATTTACCCTGGCAGGTAAATGGAGTTTTCTCGCTTAAAAAATTCTACTTGATAACTTTTTTAGTCCCTGTTACGGGCGCCCATATAAATAAGTATGTACTGGATTAATGTGGCTATAGAGGCAACGGCAGCTACTACATAGGTCATGGCTGCCCACCAAAGCGCGTCTTTAGCCTTGCCATACTCCCCGGGCGGCATAAGCGTGGTGCTATTTAGCCAGGCCAGGCCACGGCGGGAGGCGTCAAACTCCACCGGCAAAGTAATAAGCGCAAACAGCGTAGTTACCGCAAACAGTATGATACCGCCCAGCAACAGGGCCGGAAACACGTTTACCAGCAGTATACCGCCTAACAGCACCCACTGCACCAGGCTGGAGCTTACCTGTACGGCCGGCACCAGTTTAGAGCGCAAAGTAAGCCACTGATAAGACTTTGCATGCTGCACAGCGTGGCCGCACTCATGCGCCGCTACGGCCGCAGCTGCTACGCTGGAGCTGGCATACACATCGGGGCTAAGGTTCACGGTTTTGTTTTCCGGGTTGTAGTGGTCAGACAGGAACCCGTCTACCGAGATCACCTGCACATCATAAATGCCATTATCGCGCAGCATTTTTTCTGCCACCTGCTTACCAGTGAGGCCGGAAGAAAGGGGAACCTGGCCATATTCCCTGAACTTGCTGCGCAGCCGCCAGCTAACCAGCATGCTAATGCCAATAAATAACAGGGATAACAACATTACCCCGGGTGGCATACCGGGCATTATAAACAACATCAGATCAGGTGTCATTGGTCAAATTGATTATTAATTGCAAAATTACTATGGTTATATCATCAAAATGTTGTCCAATACCGCTTGAATACCTGGTTTTAGGATTTCATTAAGAAAACGGGTTCCCGGGCATTCCTTTCTGTCAGTTTCAAAAATTAATGCTGTCATTATGGCGCACCAACATGCGCTCCAAAAGAATGTTATAGACGATTTGTCAGTAATAAAAAGGCATTTTATTACCCATTTTTTATATGTAAAATAATCAGGCATCACTCCTATTTATCAATATTTTACGACCATTCAATGCAATTAATATTAAACCTGCCAATGCCCTGAAACAAGCGCCAGGAGCCGATCTGTCACATTATGAAAACTTTTCAAAAGTTATTCACATCAATTAAATAAACTTTTTTATTCTGAACCCATTTAGTAATTTAGACCTGAATTTAATGGGTTAGTAAGTAGAAAGAGTCAACGGAATCTTCTGTTGGCTCTTTTTCTTTTTGCAGGTTATAAATGCTTTTAAATAACCGCCGGCTTTTCTATTCTCCTTATCAATTTTTTACAACGCAAATACCAGGCGTTCCGTTTTCTGATCTTAGCAGCCGGTTTTATAGCTTTTGGCTGCGCAATTTTTGCGGTTCATTGCTAACAGCTAAACCTAACCGCTAATTGCTAATTATCTACCTTTATTGCATGAGTAAAATTAAAACCGCATTCTTTTGCCAGCAATGCGGATATGAATCAGCAAAATGGAACGGGCGCTGTCCCAGCTGCGGCCAATGGAACACATTTGTAGAAGAAAAAATCCAGAAAGATATTCCGCTGCGCAATAACAGCTGGAAACAAACTGAGCTGCCGCATGCAGCAGACAGTATCGTTAACCTCTCGGAGGTAAGCAGCACAGCCGAAGAACGCCTGCTTACCGGCGATGCAGAGCTGAACCGCGTGCTGGGCGGCGGTATTGTGCCCGGCTCCCTGGTGCTGGTAGGCGGTGAGCCCGGCATTGGTAAATCTACTTTGTTTCTTCAGAATGCCTTACAGCTATCGCACATCACTACACTCTATATCAGCGGAGAGGAAAGCGCGCAGCAGATAAAAATGCGGGCCGACCGTTTAAAGATACAGAACGACCGGTTTTACCTGCTTACAGAAACGGCTACCCAAACCATTTTCCAGGAAATAAAAAAGCTGCGCCCGCAGCTGGTGATCGTAGACTCTATTCAAACCCTGCAATCTCCTTTTATTGAAGCTGCACCCGGCAGTATTTCCCAGATAAGGGAAACTACCGCGGAAATGCAGCGCTTTGCAAAAGAAACGCATACGCCCGTGTTTCTCATAGGGCATATTACAAAAGACGGCGCCATTGCCGGCCCTAAAATACTGGAGCACATGGTTGATACCGTACTGCAGTTTGAAGGCGACCAGCACTATGCTTACCGCATTTTACGCACTATCAAAAACCGCTTTGGCTCTACCGCGGAACTGGGCATTTATGAAATGACAGGGCATGGCCTGCGGCAGGTTACCAATCCCTCTGAAATACTCATTTCACAGCGTGAAGATCAGCTGAGCGGCGTTGCCATTTCCGCTACCATGGAAGGCATGCGGCCCATGCTGGTTGAGGTGCAGGCACTGGTTACCCAATCTGTTTACGGCACACCCCAGCGTACCGCTACCGGTTTTGACCTGCGCCGCCTGCAGCTGCTGCTGGCTGTGCTGGAAAAGCGCGGCGGCTTTCACTTTGGCGTTAAAGACGTGTTCCTGAATATTGCCGGCGGCATCCGGGTGGAAGATCCTGCCATAGACCTGGCCGTACTGTGCGCGCTGCTTTCTTCGTATGAAGATGTGGCGGTAAGCAGCAATATCTGCTTTGCCGGCGAAGTAGGCCTTAGCGGGGAAATACGCGCCGTAAACCGTATTGAACAACGCATTGCCGAAGCGGAAAAGCTGGGCTTTGACAAGATATTCATATCCCGCTACAACAAACAGGGCGCGCATAGCGCCAAGTTCAATATTGAGGTGGTACCCGTTGGCCGCGTAGATGAAGTATACCGCCAGCTGTTCTGATGAAATGTAAAATATTAAATGTAAAATGCAGAATGTAAAAGTAACGGCATCAGCGCTCCGCTGCATTAACTTTTACATTTTACCTTTAAAATTTTACATTTGATATTGTATGTTCCCCATGCTTTCCTCCCTGGTACACCTGTTTTACCCGCATATATGCGAAGGCTGCGGCCGCGACCTGGTGCGCACGGAACAGGTGCTTTGCCTGCACTGCAGCCGGCGGCTGCCTGCTACCGGTTTTCAGCAGTACACCCATAACCCAGTTGAAAAAATCTTCTGGGGCCGCATAAACATCCGCCATGCCATGGCTGCCTACTACTACACCCAGGCCTCTACCCTGCAAAAGCTTATTCACCAGTTCAAATATCACCAACGTAAAGATGTAGCCCTGCACCTGGGCCGGCAAATGGGACAAATGCTGCTGCAAAGCGCATGGCTATACGAAATTGACTGCATTGTTCCTGTGCCGTTGTACGCCGCCCGGGAACGGCAGCGCGGGTATAACCAGGCCACCCTGCTGGCAAACGGCATAGCAGGCGTGGTGCAAAAACCACTGCTGCCGCGCGTGCTGGAAAGAAGCATGCAGGTAAGCTCCCAAACCCGCAAAAACCGTACGGACCGCTGGGAAAATGTATCGCATATGTTTACCGTTAAAAAACCGGGCGACCTGCAGGGCCGCCACGTGCTGCTGGTAGACGATGTAATTACTACCGGCGCCACCACGGAAGCCTGCAGCCGGGCCCTGCTGGCTGCGCAGGCCACTGTAAGCATTTGCTCCCTGGCCTTTACAAGCATTTAACATGCGCCACTGGTATAATTAATTGCTTAATTTGAAGGAGTATGAGTAACTTTACGAGCCAGTGACAGCACTAACAATTTTGCCTCACAAAAACGCACCACTATGATCAAGACATTACTGATCTCCATATTATTCACTTTTATGGCAGCAGGCGGATCTATCTACAATTTTAAAGTGGAATCTATTGACGGCGGCAAGATCAATTTCGCCGACTATAAAGGAAAGAAAATACTGATCGTGAACACGGCCTCCCAGTGCGGTAACACCCCGCAGTATGCCGACCTGGAAAAGCTGTACAAGAAGTATGAGGGCAAGCTGGTGATCATCGGTTTCCCTGCCAACAATTTTCATGCGCAGGAGCCTGGCACCAATAAAGAGATACAGGAGTTTTGCACCAAAAAATATGCGGTTACTTTTCCTATGGCAGCCAAAATTTCAGTAAAGGGAGATGATATGCACCCCCTGTACAAATGGCTCATAGCAGAAAGCAAGGCCAAACACCTGCAGCCGGAAGAGGTAACCTGGAACTTCCAGAAGTACCTGCTGGATGAAAAGGGTAACCTGGTGGCTGTTTTTGCGCCCAAAACGCAACCGATGTCCGAAGAAGTGATTACTGCTATAGAGAAACACTATAACTGATCATTACAGGCATATCACATCTCCTTCTCCCTCGCATAACTATTTGCCAGTTTTAGTCAGTAAGTTCGTTTATATACACTACACCCCTGTTCTGCAAAAAATAATAAAGAGCAGGCGTGTAGTGTTTCTTATAGTGTTCAATCCATATGCTATGTATATAAAACTGGTGCGCTTTTTAATTGTCGTACTGTTTTGCGGGGCCTTTGCCGCCTGTGAGGATAACTACAATACACCTTCTTTTTCCTGTAATAATTATTACATGGATCTTGTTTTGCATGACAGCACCTATGCACTGAAAGTAAGCAACAATACCCTGTTCCGTATTCCGTCGGACTCCGGCGGCAGCAAGTACATAACAATGGAAACGCTTACCGACTCGTTTAAGGTGATTTTTAACCTGCGCGACGGCCTGTACCAGGGCGATGACCTGCTTACCGACAGCCTGCCTTTAAAAACCTATACCTACCCGGCGCACCGCGACAGCATTGTAAGCGGCCTGGTGGTAGTGGCAGTAAAAACAGGCAATGAGTTCCGGTTTGCAGATACCGATACCTCCAGCGTTACCATTACCCGCTGGAGCACGTCCAAACAAACTATGAGCGGCAGCTACTACTTTGAAAGCAATAACCACACTTTTAAAGGTAAAGGCACCTTTAACAAGGTTTGTTTTACTCCGTTGCGGTAGGCACGCATATCCTGTATGTGCAGATAATAAGGAAAACATTTGCATATTTGCACATCAGCACATTTACCACATGCTATTTTCAGACATCATAGGCCAGGAAAATATTCAGCAGCAGCTGATACAGGCGGTACAGCAGAACCGTTTAAGCCATGCCATGCTGCTGCTGGCGCCGGAAGGGGCGGGGGGCTTATCCCTGGCGCTTGCCTTTGCACAGTACATGGCATGTGAGAATAAGCAGGAGAGCGACGCCTGCGGGCAATGCCCTGCCTGTGTAAAAGCCGGCCAGTACATACACCCGGATATTCACTTCTCCTACCCTGTTATTCCCCGCAAGCCGGGCGATAAACCGCTGAGCACCGATTATGTGGCCGAGTGGCGGGAATTTATAGGCACCCACCCCTACGGTAATGCCTATGACTGGCTGCAGTTTATTGGCGCCGAGAACAAGCAGGGTAATATTACCGCCAATGAGTGCCACGATATTATCCGTAAACTCAGCCTCAAAAGCTTTGAAAGCACCTATAAGATACTGGTTATGTGGATGCCGGAATACCTGGGCAATGAAGGCAACCGCCTGCTCAAGCTTATTGAGGAACCGCCGGCCAATACCCTGTTTATACTGGTGGCGGAAAACCAGGAGCAGATACTGGCTACCATTCTTTCCCGCGTACATCTTATAAAAGTGAACCCGCTGCCTAAAGAGGTGCTGGTAAATGCCCTGGTGCAACGGGCAAATGCCGCCCCGGCCAAAGCCCGGCAGGTAGCCACTATTGCCATGGGCAACTACCGGGAGGCATTGTACCTGCTGCAAAACGCGGAAGACGATTACCATGAGCTGCTGCGCACCTGGCTCAATAGCATTTTTACCGGCAACCGCCCTGCCCAGCAGCAGTGGATAGAGCAAATAGCCAATGCCAAAATGGGACGCGAGAACCAGAAACAGTTCCTGCGCTACTTTATTAACCTGCTGGAGCATAGCCTGCGCATGCAGTACCTGCCTAAAGACATGCTGGCCTTTTCTGAAGAGGAAATGGATTTTGCCGCCAAGCTCAATAAGCTGGTGAACATGCGGCAAATGGAACAAATTATGCAGCTGCTGGATAATGCCTGCTATTATATAGAGCGGAACGCCAATGCCAGGCTGCTGTTCCATGCCCTGTCCATACGCCTGCAATACATTTTCCGCAACAAGCCGTTACCGGTGGCCTGAAACTGCCGGTAGGGTCCTGGTATGCCCGCCGGACAGGCTTTTTAAGAGCCCGGCCCGGTAAATGAACTTTCGTGGCCTATTTTGGTTACCTTTGCAGTCCCCTGTTTTTTGTTACCTATGAAATAAATATGTATTTTAAAGGGTGGCAGAACAGATTTGGAACGGAATAGATACTTATAACTAAAACTTAAACTAAGACAATATGGCTTGTGCCGGATGTGGTACGGGAGTGGATGGGAAGCCAGCAGGATGCAAAAGCAACGGAGGATGCAGTAGCGGAGGATGTAACAGGCTTAATGTATTTGATTGGCTGGCCAATATTCCCCTGGGTGACAGCTTAGCACCATTTGATATTATAGAAGTTAGCTTTAATAACGGTAGTCGTAAAGATTTTTTCCGCAATGTTACCAAACAATACTTCGAGAAAGGAGAGCTGGTAACAGTGGAAGGCATTAGCGGTTTTGACATAGGAACTGTAAGCCTTACCGGCGAGTTGGTAAAGCTGCAAATGAAAAAAAGGCGGGCAGAAGATACCCCTGAGGTAAAAAAAGTGTTACGTCGCCCCACGACGGACGATCTGAACCGCATGAACGAAAACAAAGCACGGGAAAAAGATGCGCTTATTAAAGCCCGCGCCATTGCCCGCAGCATTGGACTGGAAATGAAGCTGGCCGAAGTAGAGATACAGGCCGACGGCCGTAAAGCCACCTTCTTTTATACTGCCGATGACCGTGTGGATTTCAGGGAGCTGATAAAAATATACGCCTCCGAATTCAGGGTAAAGGTAGAAATGCGGCAGATCGGCGCCCGCCAGGAAGCCGGCAAGGTAGGCGGTATTGGCAGCTGCGGCAGGGAGCTTTGCTGCTCCACCTGGCTGTCTGACTTTAAAAGCGTAAACACTACCGCTGCCCGTTACCAGAACCTTTCTATTAACCAGGCCAAATTATCCGGCCAGTGCGGCCGCCTCAAATGCTGCCTTAACTATGAGCTGGACACTTACCTGGATGCCCTGAAAGATTTTCCTGAAGACGCTGATACCATTGAAACTGCCAGTGGCGTAGCCACCCTGCAAAAACGGGATATTTTCAAAAACCTTATGTGGTACAGCTACGACACCAGCAATAAACAATACCCCTTAACCATTAGCCGCGTAAAGGAAATACGCCAGCTGAACAAACAGGGTATTAAGCCGGAAGAGCTGAAAGCTGTAGAGGTAGTGGTAAGCAAACCCAAGGAAACAGACCTGGGCTTTGCAGATGTGGTAGGACAGATAAGCCTGCGCAGCCTGGAAAAAACCGCCCACAAGCGTAAGCAAAAGGATAAGGAAAAACAAAAGCAGCAACAGCAAAAGCAGCAGCCGCAGGGCGGGCAAAAACAGCAGCCCGGTAAAAAGGCGGAACAGGGAGGCGGCAACCGTCCTGAACAACGCAACCGCCATGAGCAGAAGCACCGGGAACCCAAGCCCCAGGGTCAGAAACAGGAGCATAAACAGCAGGGTGGCGGCAACCGTGGCCCGCAGCAGGATAATAACAACCAGCCGCGCGAGCCCAGGGAGCAACGGGATCAAAAGCAACGCCCGCCCAGGCATAAAACCAGGAAATAGCGTAAACGCCCATACTATAAAAAAGCGGCTGCATTGTATGATGCAGCCGCTTTTTCTTTAGGCGCCTGCTTTAAACGGTCAGCTGTTTAAGCGGTTCGCAGCGCCTTAAACTTTCCTTAGCTTTCGTTCTCAAACAGCAGCTTGTAATAATACATATTCGTAGCCTCATCAAAGCCCCGTTCTATCAGGTCGCGGTTACCGTGTATGTATATATGAAAATTGCGGTCCAGCTTCAGCACGCTTTTAAATACCTTCTGCTGTTTTTTAACCGCGGGGGCCGAAATATCAAATTCATCCGGTATCTCCTGCCGGAACTCCTGCTGAAAATGATTGCGGTATTCTTTAAAGGAGGCAATAGCATCGGGGTGCCCCAGCACCTCCTGCGCAAAATCATCTACCTGGAACTGCTCTTTCTCCTTAAAATAAGCCGCTGATTTGTTCAGCAGGTCTACCTGGTCAACCCGGCTCATTTCATATTCAGCCGGCAGTTTGTCCTGTATGAACAGCTTGCACATGTTCACCATGGTTTCTGTTTGGTGGTAATTATCCTCCCGGCGCTGCACCTGCAAAAACGAGTCTTTCCAGTACACTGCCTCATTCTGTTTGCTGTTGCTGTCAATAACGCTCACCTTATACCCTTCCCCTTCCTCAATGTTAAACACCAGGCAGCCTTTATCCAGCTTGTTAATGTTAATGCCATCCTCATAGTTCACCTGGTAATTTTCATTGGAAAGGAACACTTTCAGGTATGTATCGCGGTTCTCCGATTTAAAAATGCCGATGGCCGGCGCTTCCTCCCCGTCAGTTAAACATTTGCTGAAGTAAGTGATATACAGCTCCCCGCCTTTTATTTTAGGATGGGTGCTGTGCTTGTATAAATGTTTGGCAATGTTTACAGATTGCTCGTAAAAGCTGTCCTGGTTGGCAAAAATACGTTTACAGTACTGGAACACTTCATTCAGCTGCAGATCTGCTTCATGATAAAACCGGAAGTACTCGGCGCTATTGGCAAACGGTTGTATAAAATAGTTCAGCAGCAGCTGGCCAATGGTTTCGTCTTCCAGCGCTAACGGCGCCTGGGAGCAAATAAGGGGCTCGTCCTGTGAAGCGTTGCCTACTTTATGAATAGCCAGGTGCGCTAAATCCTGGAATGCTGAAACATGGATCATAGGTGCGAAATTAGCATACCGCCGGTATATAAATTATTGTATTCACTAATTAATTTATATAGCTTAGCATGGTTACATAGAAGTTACAACATGCAAAGAAACATCGTATTTCTGGCGGCTGTTATGGCCTGCAGCACTGTACATGCACAAAAAAAAGCGCCGCTGTTTGAAGCACAGGATCTTACAAAGGAAAACACTTTCTCGCAGAACATTGAAGGCCCCTGTTTTGATAAAAAGGGCAACCTGTACGTGGTAAATTTTCACCAGGATGGTACGGTTGGTAAAATCAATACCCGGGATGGCAGCGGTGAGGTATTTGTAACCCTGGCCGATACCAGCACTGCCAACAGCATAAAGTTCAATAAAGAAGGCAATATCATGTACCTGGCCGACTTTAAAGGCCATAACATACTGGAGGTGAACATGCAAACCAAAAAGATAAGCGTGTATGTGCACAGCTCACAGTTTAACCAGCCCAACGATATTATCATTAACAGCAAAGGGCAGCTGTATGCCTCCGACCCTAACTGGCAGGCAGAAAGCGGGCAGCTGTGGCGTATTGACAAAGGCGGCAATCCCGTGCTGCTGGAGCGCCGCATGGGCACCACCAACGGTATTGCCCTTAGCCCGGATGAAAAGAACCTGTATGTGAACGAAAGTATACAACGCAAAATATGGCGGTATGATGTGGATGATGCCGGCAATGTTTTTAATAAAAAACTGTTTGCAACATTTCCTGACTACGGGTTTGACGGTATGAAGTGCGATAAGGCCGGCAACCTGTATGTATGCCGCCACGGCAAAGGAGTAATTGCCGTTCTTTCCCCGGAAGGCAAGCTTATACGTGAAATACGGCTGAAAGGTAAGCTGTGCAGCAACCTGGTATTTGGCGGCAGGGACAAGAAAACCGTATACGTAACCCTGCAGGACAGAAAATGCATTGAAACATTCCGGGTAGATATTCCGGGTATATAAAAAGCTGAAAGCGCAAAGCAGAAGGCACAAAGCATAGTACCGGGCCGGTATTTGGGGGCTGAAGCTGAAAACATAGCATAAATAAAGGGGGCCGCCTTACAGTAAGGCGGCCCTCTTTATTTTTATGAATAGCTCAATTATATATTCAATCCGCCGCAGGCGCTGATTACCTGGCCGGTTAAATAGCTGCCCATGTCAGATGCCAGGAACAGGCATACATTGGCAATATCTTCCGTGGTGCCGAAGCGGCCCAGGGGAATTTGTTCAATATAATGCTTTGCGCCGTCGCCATCTTTCAGGTAATGCGTCATATCTGTTTCCACAAAGCCCGGGGCCACGGCGTTGCAGCGTATGTTACGGCTGCCCAGCTCCTGCGCTATTGATTTGGTGAACCCTATAATGCCTGCTTTGGAAGCTGCATAGCTGCTTTGACCAGCGTTGCCCTTAATACCAATAATGGAGCTCATGTTAATAATAACGCCGTTCTTGGCTTTCATCATAGGGCGTATTACCTGCTTGGTCATGTTGTACACGCTCTTGAGGTTAATGTCCATTACATCGTCCCACTGCTCTTCGCTCATGCGCAGCAGCAGGTTGTCTTTGGAAATACCGGCATTGTTCACGCAAATGTCAACGGCGCCAAAATCTTTCAGCACATCGGCCACCAGCGTTTCGCAATCTTTATAAATGCCTGCGTTGGATTTGTAAGCCTTTGCCTTTACGCCTTTGGCCTGCAGCTTTTGTTCCAACGCCCGGGCTTTTTCATCCGAGCTTACATATGTAAAGGCTACATGAGCCCCCTGTTCTGCAAATTTTTCAGCAATGGCTTCTCCAATTCCGCGGCTGGCACCTGTTACAATAGCAACTTTGTTCTCCAGTAATTTCATGTTGTGCAGTTAATTCAATTAATAATTAACAATTAATATTAAAAGTTAGTAATTCCAGTATCTACTATGTAATAATTATAATGCAGCCACGGTATGCTTATTAATAACATGCAACACCGCCTCCATTATTATTAATTAT
Organism: Chitinophaga sp.; assembly: GCF_035761305.1. Taxonomy (GTDB): domain Bacteria; phylum Bacteroidota; class Bacteroidia; order Chitinophagales; family Chitinophagaceae; genus Chitinophaga. The sequence goes on from NZ_DASTRI010000100.1 coordinate 10,982, forward strand.
TCATTCTTCATTATTAATTACCTACGAACGCTTTAATCTCCTCTATGTAATGCCTTTCATTATTCAGGCGCGGTACTTTGTGCTGGCCGCCCAGCTTGCCTTTGCTCTTTAACCATTCGGTAAAGGTGCCTTTGGGCAGCACATGCATTACCGGCATACGCAGGGCAATATCTTTATGGCGTTTGGCTTCATAATCAGAGTTAATGGATTTCAGCGTGTTATCCAGCACTTCCACAAACTGCTGCGCATTACGCGGCGGTACCTCAAACTCAACCAGCCACTCATGCCCGCCGTTGCTGCCTTCGCTGAAATAAATGGGTGCAGCCGTATAGTCGTTAACGATAGCACCGGTTACTTCGCAGGCATGTGCAATAGCCTTGTCGGAATTTTCAACAATCAGCTCTTCCCCAAAAGCGTTAATGAACGATTTGGTGCGGCCGCTCACGCGTATACGGTAGGGCGCCAGGCTAACAAACTGAATGGTATCGCCTACCAGGTAGCGCCATAGCCCCCCGTTGGTGCTGATAATAATCGCGTAGTTCTTCCCCATTTCCACCTCCTGCAGCTGCAGGGTGCGCGGGTTTTCCTTCCCGTATTCCTCCATGGGCATAAACTCGTAAAAAATGCCATGGTTCAGGAACAGCAGCAACCCCTCCTGCCCTATAATATCCTGTGCGGCAAAAAACCCTTCAGAAGCGTTATAGGTTTCCTGGTAATACATATCCGGCTTGCGGATCAGTTTTTTAAACTGGTCGCGGTAAGGGGTAAAGCTTACGCCGCCGTGCATATACAGCTCCAGGTTGGGCCACACATCGGCCAGGTTATCTGTACCGGTTAGCTCAAATATGCGTTTTATAAGCACCAGCGTCCAGGTGGGTACGCCGGCTATGGAGGTTACATTTTCATGTATAACGGCATTGGCCATACGCTCTATTTTTTCCTCCCATTCATCCATCAGGGCAATGGAAAGGTCGGGCGTACGGATCATGTTGCCGTAAAAAGGCATGTTCTGCAGCATTACTGCGCTGAGGTCGCCGTAGTAGGAGTCGCTGTCGGCCGACAGCTTGTTCACCTGGTGGCTGCCGCCTATTACCAGCGATTTGCCGGTAAGCAGGTCAGAGTCCGGGAAGTTGTTGTAGAAGAGTGACAGCACATCGCGCCCGGAGCGGTAATGGCATTCATCCAGGCTTTCCACAGATACGGGAATGAACTTGCTTTTATCGGCAGTGGTACCGCTGGATTTGGCAAACCATTTAATAGGCGTATTCCATAATACATTCTGCTGCCCTTCCATTACCCGTTGTATATAGGGTTTAATAGAGTCGTAGTTATGTACAGGCACCCGCTGTTTATATTCCTCTATTTTATAAATGCTGGAAAAATTGTACTGCTTGCCAAACTCCGTGTACTGGGCGGCACTAATTAAACTCTGGAAAACCTGCTGCTGCACCTGTAGGGGATATTGCATAAAATACTCTATGCGTCCCATACGCAATCGCGCCAATTGAGATATTGCAGGACTTAAAATTCTCATATTTAAGAAAAGGTTCTTTCGGATTTTGACATAAAGCAGCTGTTAGCATGGTTTGCCCGCGGCCACCTTGAACAGCCTGCAGCCGGTTGTGAACGGTATACCGGTTTTATTGTTGTTTTGCAGCTTCATCCAGGTAGTTCTTACGGCGTAAAATGAAATTCTGGCCAAGATACACTTTTCTTACCTGTTCATCGGCCGCCAACTCTTCGGCAGTGCCGGCCTTCAGTATTTTTCCTTCAAACAGCAGGTAGGCCCGGTCGGTGATAGACAGGGTTTCCTGTACGTTATGGTCTGTGATAAGAATGCCTATGTTCTTGTACTTTAACCTGGCTACTATGGATTGTATATCTTCTACGGCAATGGGATCAATACCGGCAAAAGGCTCGTCCAGCAAAATAAACTTGGGGTCTACCGCCAGGGCCCTGGCTATTTCCGTGCGCCGGCGCTCACCGCCGCTCAGCACATCGCCGGGGCTTTTACGCACATGCTGCAGGCGAAACTCGTTCAGCAGGTTTTCCAGCTTATCTTTCTGCTCGGTCTTTTTCAGGTTGGTCATTTCCAGCACGGCTGCAATATTATCTTCCACGCTCAGCTTACGGAAAACAGAAGCTTCCTGCGGCAGGTAGCCAATGCCCATTTGCGCCCGCTTGTACATGGGCAGCTTGGTAATATTCACATCGTCCAGGAATACCTCTCCCTCATCGGGCTTAATTAAACCTACCACCATATAAAAGGTAGTGGTTTTACCTGCACCGTTAGGGCCCAGCAGCCCTACAATTTCTCCCTGCGTAACTTCTACAGATACATGGTTCACCACCGTTCTGTTACGGTACTTCTTTACCAGCTGATCTGTATGTATTTTTAATACCATATGTTCAAACTTAGCAAAAATAACCATTTACCCAAGATTATATTATTTTTGCCAGTCACAAAAAAATAAACACATTCCGGATGAAAGTAACTGAACATATTGCAAAGGCTAAAGACACGCTCATTTCCTTCGAAATATTACCCCCATTAAAAGGCAAAAGCATTGAGTCTATTTACGACCACCTGGATCCCCTGATGGAGTTCAACCCTGCTTTTATTAATGTTACTTATCATCGCAGTGAACATATGTTTAAAAAGCGTGCCGACGGCACCTTTGAAAAGGTAGAGATCCGCAAGCGACCCGGCACGGTAGGCATTTGCGCCGCCATTATGAACCATTATACCGTAGATGCCGTACCCCACCTCATTTGCGGCGGCTTTACCCGGGAGGAAACAGAGAACGCGCTTATAGACCTTAACTTCCTGGGCGTGGATAATGTGCTGGTGCTGCGCGGCGATGCTCCTAAAAACGAAACCTTTTTTGAGCCGGAGCCGCATGGCCACCGCTATGCCATTGAGCTGCTGGACCAGGTAGCCCACATGAACAACGGCATTTACCTGGAGGAAGACCTGCAGGGCGGCGTAAAAACCAACTTTTGCATAGGCGTGGCCGGTTACCCGGAAAAGCACTTTGAAGCGCCCAATATGCAAACCGACCTCTCGCACCTGAAAAGGAAAGTGGAAAAGGGCGCCGACTATATTGTAACCCAGATGTTCTTTAATAACCAGAAGTTTTTTGAATTTGTAGGCAAATGCCGTGAAATGGGTATTACCATACCTATTATCCCGGGCTTAAAGCCGCTTACCAGCAAAAAACAGCTTACCGTATTGCCCCGCACCTTCTTTGTGGATATACCGGACGAGCTTTCATCTGAAGTGCTGAAATGCAAAACAGATAAGGAGGTAGAAGAAGTAGGCACCCGCTGGCTCATACAGCAGTCAAAAGAGCTGAAGGAGTTTGGCGTACCGGTGCTACACTACTATACCCTGGGCAAGCCCCATGTTATTAAAAATGCGGTAGCCGCCATTGCATAAATAAAAATGCCATTACGTGGAAACGTAGTGGCATATACGAATACTGTCACACTTTTGTTTTTAACGTCCTATGTCGTTGCTATAAAGACGGGCAACCGGCTTTTTCCCCCTATAATAAGGCGTAATAAAAAAGCCGCTTCCCGAATTACGGGAAACGGCTTTCCGGTGTACTATGCTATGAGATAGCTATCTCATTACTTCTTCTTGCTTTTCAGCAGGTAACCTACGCTGATACCAAAGTAACCGTTCTTGCTTTTGCTGCCATCCGGGTCAATGTTGGTTAAACCCAGGCTGTAGTTAACGCTGAACAGTAAACCGTTGCTCAGCTCATAACCTGCCAGGAAGTTAGCGCCTGCATCCAGGGCTTTAGCGTGAATGTTCTCGTCTGTTTCGTCAAGGTCTTCGGCTTTTTTACCGTCGAACTTAACCTTAATGTCCTGGTATTTACCGCTCAGGCCTAAAGCCAGGTAAGGGCCGGCGCCTACAAACAGCTTGCCGGGGCCTACCTGCGGTTTGTACAGGAAGTTAACGGGCAGCTCCAGGTAGTTGAGCTTGTAGCTGGCAGTGGTTACGTTCAGATTTGCGTCAATGTCCGGAACCTTAACACCTTTGGCGCTGTACAGCAGTTGGGGCTGCAGGGAGAAGGACTCTGCCAGGCTAAGATCAGCAATCACGCCAGCATGAAAAGCGGCCAGCCTTTTAGTGCCTTCGCTTTCATCAAAGCTAACGCTGCTGCTGCTAAAGCCGGCTTTAACGCCGAAAGATACCTGGGCATAGCTAGTTAGGGTTGTTGCTACCAGGGCTAACAGGAGTAAAACTACATTCTTTTTCATTTGTGAAAACTGGATTTGGTTAAAAATGCGGCCCAAAGATAAACAACATATTTATAATAATTTAATTTATTAGAAACAATTATTCATTCTTTTTTAGAATTATTATTAATATATACCGGATGGTTATACAGCCGGCGGCAGGTGCCAAACGCACAAAGTCCCGTCCGGCAATGGCCGTAACGGGACTTTGTGTAATATGGTTGTGTTATTGGGTATGGAGCCCGCTTTAAAGCTGCGCCACCGCGTTGCTTACATTAATAACCCCGGCAGTTAGTAATCCTCCCGGTCCAGTAAAATTCCCAGGCTAATGCCCAGGTACCGGTTCTTTAAACTGCTGGTAGTTGATTTATCCGTATCAACCATTCCCAGGCTATAGTTTACGTTTAGCATTACCAGGTTATTCAGCTCCACCCCGGCCATAAAGTTGGCTCCTGCATCCCAGTGGCGCAGCCGGGTGTTGGTAGAAAGAATGCCGGACCCCTCCTCAAAGCTGATGTCCTGCCGGGCGTTGCTTACTATGTTGCCATTGTAGCGGATGGCCAGCTGATAGTTGCCGCCCAGGCCATATCCTGCATAAGGGCCGGCGCCAAAGGTAATTTTACCAAAAGATACCGGTATTTTGTATACCAGGTTCAAAGGCAGCTCCAGGTAATGCAGCCGTATCTTATCTGCGCTGGGCAGGTACACACCTGTAGGGCTGCTGCTGTAAGGCGCATCCATGTCGGTACCTTTGGTAATGTAACGCAGCACCGGCTGCAGGTAAAAGTTATATCCCAGGGGCATATTCAGCACCAGGTCTGCATGCCAGCTGCTCATGCTGCGGAAGGTGCCCAGGCCGTTGTTCTTGTAGCCTGCTGCAGGGTCTTTATAGTGCATGGTTGCCAGGTTATAGCCGCCGCGGAAGCCTATGCTTAACTGGGCATGCAAGGGTGTACCGGCCCATGCGGCCAGCAGAAAAACGAGTAAAAATTTCTTCATGCATCTGTCCTCTTTAATGAAAAATGTAATGGTGGAAATGTGAAAACCTATCAGGGAAATACAAACACTCAACTCGAATGCAGGGCTAAAGTACGTAATTAATCCAGTTATCCCAGGCAGTATACATAAAAATAACAGCCCTGGCGCTACTGTGCCAGGGCTGCTTATTGATTTAAAGGCAATTAGCTGTTTGTACTGCT
>NZ_DASTRI010000101.1:0-6535 GCF_035761305.1 Chitinophaga sp.
AGATCATGTGGGATCTTTATTATAAGATAGATGCAGAATACCGCAATAATACCGATGAGTATAGCCGTGATATTATACTTACACACATTGATTCAATACTGAAGTACTCGCAGCGGTTTTACAAGCGCCAGTTTATTAACCGGACCGGCCTCTCTAAAAAAAAAGTATCTAAATACAATGATGCCCTGGCAGCTTACTTCAAAAATGGTTTGCTGCATACCCAGGGCTTGCCAACGGTTAACGCACTCGCATCGCAGCTTAATTTATCACCCCGTTACCTGAGCGATATGCTTAAGCAGGAAACCGGTAAAACCGCAATGGAGCTGATACATATTTACCTGGTTAATGAAGCCAAGAACCGCCTGAAGACCGACGACCGGCGGGTTTCAGAAATAGCATACGAGCTTGGTTTTGAAAACCTGCCTTATTTTTCAAGGCTGTTTAAAAAGGAAACGGGTATTAGCCCTAACCAGTTTAAGAAGGGGTTGGTTAATTAGTTTGCTCATTGGCAAATGGTTCATACAATAAATAAGGAGCTACCTTGTTCCGCCAATCCCCGGGGTCCGTATAGCGGGCAATATCTTCAATGCCATTTTCCCCTGATCCCGCTACCAGGGATTCAGCTTCTTTTAATCCTGTCAGCAGATCGAGATGCCGTGCCCCGCTATAATTTACATGGGTAGGGTAGGGAGCCCATGAAAAAAAGTGAGGATGGAGCTTTTTAATAAGGCGGATCAGCAGCCAGCCATACCAAACCGGTTTGAAAACCGAGGGATCATTAACATGAAGCATAATTCCATCACATTGCTGCCCGGCATATTTGCCTTCTGTGGGTTTAAAATGAACCGGCCGGGCAAATACTCCGCTTGAACATAGCTCATTAATAAGCCGGGCCACGCGGGCGCCATCCATCCAGGGAGCGCCGGCTATGCGGAATGGTGTTGCTGTTCCTCTTCCTTCGCTGATATTGGCGGCCTCCAGCAGGCCCAAACCCGGGTATAATAATGCAGATTCAAAACAGGGGATGGCCGGGGAAGTTGGCACAAAGGAATATTCCCATTGTGGGTAGAATATGGTCCGCTGCCAGTTATGACAACGAATTACCTCCAACGGGAAGGAATTTGCATTTGCCTGTAAGATCTTGCTGCTTCCTGTTGCCTTGAAATAAAGCGCCAGTTCGCCCAGCGTACAGCTATGCCGGAGTGGAATGTTCCATCTTCCGATAAAGCTGCTGCAGTGGCGCTCATCCAGCAAAGGCCCCTCTGCCAGGTCCAACCTGCCGGACAAGGGATTGGGCCTGTCAGCGATTACCAGGTGCTTCCCATGTATCGCACAGGCTTCCATCACATGGGTCATGGTCCATAGATAGGTGTAGAAACGGCAGCCGATATCGGGGATGTCGAATAATACCAGGTCTATTTCGGCCAGGTCTTTTTCATCAGGCGCCAGCTTGTTACCGTATAGGCTCGTAACCGGAAGTCCCGTCAACAGATCCATCCCATCCTGCATTTCCTTTCCATCCGCGCCGGTGGTATCGAGCCCATGTTCCGGGGAAAACAACCGGGTGATCTTAAATCCCGCCTCCAATAAAGCCTGCCGGACGGGTTTGAAGCTTGCGGTACAAGCAGCATGATTAGTTACTAAACCAATCCTGCTGTTTTTCCATCCAGGAGGATTGGCTAATAATACGTCAATACCAGGTAAAATTGAATGCATTGGTAATTTCAGGTTATGCCAGGAATAATCTTAACTCACCGGGATTATTATCAGCTCAAATATATCTTTTACAATTTATCTTTCTTTCAATTCATTATCTTCATCCAGCGCCTATGGCATTGGCGACGGCATAAATTAAGAAAACCATGGTGAAAATTCATGTTCCGGGGGATTGTGGTAATGCGCCGAAGAAATTATTCGTGAAAGACTTTATCGTTGCAATGGTTAACAACGACCGGGATTTTATTTATCGCAGTGCTACCGACGATATTCAATGGAACATGGTCGGGGGGCAGTACATTGATGGGAAGGATGCCGTTCTTACGGCACTTCAGCGGTTCCGGGGCGATGCAGTTGCGGAACTCACCATCCATACAATCGTCACGCATGGGTACGATGGTGTTGCCGAAGGATTGCTGAAGTTTAAGGATGGGAGGAGAGTGGCTTTCTGTGATGTTTACCGGTTCAGGGCTTCCACGAACAATGCCCCTGTAAAAGCGATAACCACCTATGCCGTTGCATTGGACCTGTAGTATGCAGGCAGGCCGTAGCTTTTCTGTAAGGTGCTTGCCGGGTTTTATGCGGCAGTTTTCCACTGGCCGGCAAATCGCCGAATGCTAAAATAATATCTGATTTTCAATATTATATAACTCCACTACGCTAAGTTCCGGAGGGCATGCTCACTCCTGGCTATGAAACATGTTCATGATTTGATAACATACCCGGTATTGTTTTTCTTTTAGTTTTATGCTCTTTTAGCACGCCATTGGTGCAGTTGTATTTTCCAATACCACTTATAAATAATGCAGATGAAAAGAGTATTAATAACGGTATCATTTCTATTAACTATTTGTATAGCATACTCACAAAATACAATTGAAAGCAGCAGGATGCGGTTGCCTAACGGCTGGTCGCTTACACCTGCAGGTAAAAGTTTGCCGCTGGGCGATTTGCCTTTAAATATTGCCGTAAGCAAAAGCCATTCTTTGATTGCCGTTACCAACAACGGGCAAAGCACACAAACCATACAGTTAATAGATGCACGAAACGACAGGGAACTGGACAGGGTAGTAATGGCTAAATCATGGCTGGGGTTGGCTTTCAGCGATGATGAAAAATATTTGTACGCTTCAGGCGGAGATGATAACTGGGTTATCCGCTATGCCATTGAAAATAATAAACTCACTGCAAGCGATACTTTTCGCCTGGGCGATGCCGGTACTAAAAAGAAGGGTTCACCGTCTATATCGCCCGCAGGCATCGCCGTTGACAGTAAAAAGGGGCTGCTGTATGTAGTTACCAAGCAGGATAATTCGCTATATATTTTTGATATAAAAACACATGGAATTTTAAAAACAATACCGCTTGGAGCGGAGGCGTACACTTGTCTTCTTTCACCCGGCAGAACTGAACTATACATTAGTGTTTGGGGCGGCGATAAAGTGGTGGTATATAATACCGTAAAAAAACGCCTGGGCGACGAAATAAAAGTGGGCGACAATCCAAATGATTTGTGCCTTACTAAAGACAGGCGTTATTTATTTGTTACGAACGCCAATGATAATACGGTTTCCGTTATTGATGTAAAAAAGCGTAAAGTAGTGGAAACGCTTAATACGGCCGTTCATCCAACAGGTTTGAGTGGTACTACTTCCAACAGCGTTGCGCTGGGCAACAATGACAAAACGCTTTATATTGCAAATGCAGATAATAACTGCCTGGCAGTTTTTGATGTAAGCACCCCCGGGAAAAGTCAATCTCTGGGCTTTGTTCCTACGGGCTGGTACCCTAGCTGTGTACGTGTTGTGAACAATAAATTGTATGTTGCCAATGCAAAAGGTTTTTCTTCTTTTGCCAATCCTCATGGTCCTAATCCTACAGACAAAAAAGAAAAAGTAATTCTTCACGGTGCAGAATCCACTCAGCCCAGGGCCGTACAATATATTGGTGGCGGGCTATTGATGGGAACCATGAGTATTATTCCCGTTCCGGATGAAAAGGAATTGTCTGCCTACTCACAGGCAGTATATCATAATACGCCTTACAACAAAAAAAATGAACTGACCACTGGTGGCGAAGCCGGAAACCCGGTTCCACGTAAAGTAGGCGAAGCTTCTCCTGTTAAGCACGTGTTTTATATTATTAAAGAAAACCGGACTTACGACCAGGTTTTAAGTGACCTGGAAGAGGGGAATGGCGATACGAGCCTGCTTTTGTTCGGCAGAAACATTACACCCAACCAGCATTCAATTGCTGAAAATTTTGTGCTGCTTGATAATTTTTATGTAGATGGTGAGGTAAGTGCCGATGGGCACAACTGGAGCATGGGAGCATACGCCACCGATTACATGGAAAAAAACTGGCCAACCAGTTATGGGGGACGCGGTAAGGGGGCAGTTGGCAAAACTTCATTAAACAAGGAATATATCTGGGACCAGGCAAAACGCAGCGGTGTAAGTTTTCTTACTTATGGTGAATTTGCTTCCGGCAAAAAAGTTACGATTCCTGTATTAAAAGGCCATGCGGTGGAAGCATTTCCCGGTTTTAACCTGAAAATAAAAGATACCACACGCTATTATATCTGGGAAAAGCATTTTGATTCCTTAGTGGCAAAAAATGCGCTTCCGCAATTAATGACAATCCGGTTTGGCAATGACCATACCGAGGGAATGGCCGCCGGAAGACCCACGCCGTTTGCGCATGTAGCCGATAACGACCTGGCTATCGGCATGTTTGTCGAACATCTCAGCAAAAGCCCTGTTTGGGAAAATTCTGTTGTATTTATATTGGAAGACGATGCGCAGAATGGCCCCGACCATGTAGATGCGCACCGGTCACCTGCCTACATTGCCGGCGGTTATGTGAAACGGCACTATGTAGACCATACGATGTATTCAACTTCGTCCATGATCCGTACCATCGAATTAATATTGGGTATGTCGCCGATGACGCAGTACGATGCCGCTGCCGCTTCAATGTGGCGCAGCTTTAGCAAAGTGCCTGATACAACACCCTTCCAGCGCCTGCCGAGCAATGTAAACCTGGATGATATAAATCCCGATGGAACAAAGCTGGCTAAAATGTCAAAGGGTTTGGATTTTTCAAAAGAGGATGTGATACCAGACCAGGTCATGAATGATATTACCTGGAAGGCCGTTAAAGGTGAAAACGCCATAATGCCTTCCCCCGTGCGTGCCGCGTTTGTTAAGCAGGTGAAGCAGGCAGACGATAATGACGATTGAGTATGAAACGAACAGAAGTACATAAAATAAAAAATTAAAAACAATCAGTGCAACAGATAGGTAAAAAATTCCTGGCTGTGCCAGGAGCAGCAATCATACTACTTGCAGCTTGCAGCAAGTCAGACAATGTTACGATAACGCCCGTACAACCTGAAACCGGTAGCTTTATTAACGATGGTGACACCCTCAATAGTCTGAACGGTTCTGAAAGCAGAACCATAAAGGGAACCCTGAAGCAAAACGGAACATATTATTTGTATAGCGGGGCGGGCGACGCGGTGGTGAATACAGGCGATACACTGATGATACAAAGCGGCGTAAAAATACTGGTAGTGGGGCCATCTTCCGGCAATGACGCCATCGGCACGCAGGGCCATGCACCGGGTATTGTAGTAAAGGGTACATTTATATCATTAGGCACCAAAGATGCGCCTGTATTATTTTCTGTAAAGGATGATGCGTTGAAGTCCAATGCAGCTAATGATCCCCAATCGCCGCAAACAGATCCGGCATTTAAAGGATATTGGGGCGGCATCCAGGGATTTGTTGGCTCAGGGGATATTATTATCAAATGGACAAGACTGGAATATGTTGGCGGCATCGGTCCGGCTAACGATCCATATCGTCCGAACGTGGCCCGTTATGGCATCTATATGCAGAACCCAAATGCCAGCTTTGTTTTGGAAGATAGCTGGCTTTATGGTTCAAAAGATGATATGGTACGTGTTACGGGTGGTAAATTCGAGATTATGCGCAACACTTTTGAAAAAGTGGGTTTGATTGCAGGTGAATGTGTGAATGTAAAAAGTGGAAGCACAGGCGATATTGCCTATAATCTCGCAGTAGGAGGAACAGGGAATGCTTTCAAGTCAGCGAATGCAGGCGGGCTTTCTCCCCAGGCGAACGCCAACATATACAACAATACCGTTATTAATGCTGGCTACCGCCAGCAAAAGGTGGGTGAAGGCGGTTCGCTCGATTTTGAGAATGGAGGCAAAGGAAACTGCTATAACAATCTCCTGGTGAATTGTGCGTTTGGTTTGGCAATTATGGGTGATGGAGGCAGTGTTCCCGCAGCCGACATGGCAAATCTTAAATACGGGAATACCTATAACTACGGCGACAATACCGATATTACTTCGCAATTTTTACCGGCGGGATATGTTACTGCACAGCAGTCTTCTGACATCAACGGTGGAAACCATACAATGCCAGGCGCAAATAACCCGGCATTTGTGAATTTCCCGTTGCCTGTTCCGGCAGGTTATAATTTTATGGAAGCCAGTTATGTTGGCAACTATAATTTTCATTTGCAAAGCACCTCACCTGCGATAGGTAAAGGCTACACAAATTTCAAAGCCTTTGCTGTAGTAAAAGTTGATCCTGTATATGGCGCTTCCGAAATTACGCAACCCGGTAAAGATATTGGCGCGTTCCAGCAGGACGGAACAGGCAACCAGCATTAATATATAATGATGATGCGATGGCTGTTCCTGGTTTTCCTGGGTATTGGTTTTGAAGATGTGCATGCGGCGATTGTTCGTGGTATCGTTACAAGTAAGGAGAACAACCTGCCG
>NZ_DASTRI010000102.1:0-23777 GCF_035761305.1 Chitinophaga sp.
TGATACGGCTAAAATATGATACTATTTTAAGATTAAAATTAGTAATAATATAGAAAATAAAAAATGTGTATATGCCAAAACGACATCTACACAAACGTGTTACTCCACAAAAAGTCAGGAGGTAGGTTTGATAGTCAATTATTTACCGGGGCCCAAAAAATTGTAAAAAAGTGTTAAAAAGTTATCCACATGGTCAATGGGGAATGTGGAGGTGGATAAATTATTTGAAGTGATTGGTTTATGTTAAAATTATTTCCCTACCTTTGCAGACCAAATTTGACGTAAGATGCCTAAAGTAAAGACTCATTCCCGTGCAAAGAAAACGTTCAAAGTGACCGGGAGCGGACAGATCAAAAGGTACAAGGCTTTTAAAAGCCACCTGCTGACCAAAAAAGCTACCAAAAGAAAACGCAGCCTGAGAGGCAGCACGCTGGTTGCTGACGCCAACCTGAACCTGGTAAAGCGGCTGCTTTGTCTTCGTTAATTATAATCTAATTTATTAATCTGATCAAAAAAGCAGCATATGCCTCGTTCAGTAAACGCCGTTGCTTCCAGGGCCCGCAGGAAGAAAATATTAAAACAGGCAAAGGGCTTTTACGGTAAAAGAAAGAATGTATATACCGTAGCTAAAAACGTATTGGAAAAAGGGCTTACCTACAGCTATGTAGGCCGTAAGCTGAAGAAAAGGAACTACCGCCAGCTGTGGATTGCACGTATCAACGCTGCCGTACGCGCCGAAGGTATCACCTATTCTGAATTCATTCACAAACTGTCTGAAAAGAACATTGACCTGAACCGGAAAGTACTGGCAGATTTGGCAATGAATGAACCCGCCACTTTCAAAAGCCTGGTGGCTTCTGTAAAGTAATCACGCATCTCAGATCATTTCAAATACGCGATAGCCGGCGTCCCACACGATGCCGGTTATTTTATTTTTAGGAAAAATGCCCACCATGGCAGATCCGCTGCCGCTCATAGTTGCATAAACCGCCCCTGCTTCGTATAACTTTTCTTTTATTGCTCCCAGTACAGGATGCGCACGGAAAACCGGCGCCTCAAAATCATTGGTGATAAGCGTTTTCCATTCGTTTACCGGCTGCAATATGCTTTCGCGCAGCTGCCGCGCCGGCACTGCAGGCGTAATTTGCCTAAAAGCCCAACCGGTGTTCACATGAATGCCCGGGTAAACGAGCAGCAGTGAGTAACCACTAAGGTCTGCTGCTATGGGTTCCAGCACTTCCCCACGGCCGGTGGCATAGCAGGGCCGGTTACGGATAAAGAAAGCGCAGTCGCTGCCCAGCTGCGCAGCATAATAAACCAGCTTTTCGGCAGAAAGCGCTAAACGGAATTTATCATTCAGCAATTGCAGCATAAACGCAGCATCGGCAGAGCCGCCGCCTAAGCCGGCGCCTATAGGAATATGTTTATGCAGGTGAATATTTACAGCAGGCAGCTCAGGAAAATCACGCTTCAGTAAATGCCAGGCCTTCAGGCAAAGGTTATCTGTAACTTCACCTGGTATGGCAATGCCGCTGCTGCTGAACTGCAGCTGCCCGGGAGATAGCGCTTCCAGCGCATCGTTTACCGGTACCGGGTAAAACACAGTTTCCAGGTCATGGAACCCATCGGCCCGGCGCCGCAGGATGTGCAGCCCTAAGTTGATCTTGCAATTGGGAAAAACGATCATGTATTAAGCGGGTGGATGGATTTTTACCGGCCTGCTTTCCGGCTGTTGATCTCATCGCGGATGGCAATGGCGCGGATATAATCTTCCTGCTCCAGCACGTCCTGCAGCAATGTGCTCAGCTCTTCCACGCTCATGGCTTTCAGGTCGTCTTCCGCACCTTTTTCATGTTCTGAAATAGTGGGCGTGGTAGGCTTGTTCACTTTTTTTCCGGTAGGATCGTCGAGCAGTATGCCGGCGCTGTTGAGGATATTCTCGTAGGTATAAATGGGGCAGCCAAAACGTACGGCCAATGCGAGGGCATCGGAAGTACGGGAATCAATTTCTATGGTTTCGTCGTTGTTATGACAGATCAGTTTTGAGTAAAAAATGCCCTCCTGCAGGTTGCTGATGACCACTTCCGAAAGCTCAATATTAAAAGCATTCATAAAATTCTTCATCAGGTCGTGCGTTAAAGGGCGGCTGGGTTGCATTTTCTCAAGCGCCACGGCTATGGCCTGCGCCTCAAAGCCCCCGATCACAATGGGCAGGCGCCGCAATCCGTTCACTTCTCCCAATACTACGGCGTATGAGTGTGTTTGCGTAATGCTGTGTGATAAAGCAACTATTTCCAGTTCTATTTTTCTCATATCTGTTATCTATCTCGCGTTGTCGGCTGATAATTTTGTAAGACCGTGAAGTTAGAAAAATATTTCCTGATCTAAAAAATAAGCCGGCGGTTTGTTCAGTTGCTCACAGGCAAAGCCGGTACAACCAACCGTTTAAAGTAAATGCTGCCGGGCTGCCTGTGACCAACTATCAACTTATTATTTTAGTTTTTTAACGGCTGCTGTAAGCCTGGGCACTATTTCAAATGCATCGCCTACAATGCCGTAATCTGCTGCTTTAAAGAAAGGCGCTTCCGGGTCTTTATTGATTACCACAATCACCTTGCTGCCGTTTACACCTGCCAGGTGCTGTATGGCGCCGGAAATGCCAATGGCAATATACAGATTGGGACGCACCGTTAAGCCGGTTTGGCCTACGTGCTCGTGATGCGGACGCCAGCCGGAATCGGCCACCGGGCGGGAGCAGGCGGTGGCGGCGCCCAGCGCCTTGGCCAGGTCCTCTACCATGCCCCAGTTTTCGGGACCTTTTAACCCGCGGCCGCCGCTTACTATAATTTCTGCTTCTGTCAGCGGCACGTCACCACTTACCGTTTCTACCTTGCTTACTTTTACCTTGAAATCCGCATCGCTTACCGGCGCTTCAAAAGGTTGCACAGTGGCTGCGGCATCCGTAGGTTCCAGGGCAAAGGTATTAGGCATTACTGTGATCACTTTCCGGGCAGAGGTTATGTTTACATTCGCAAAGGCCTTGCCGGAAAATACTGTTTTCTTCACCACAAAACCATTGGCGGTGGCTGGTAATGAAATAGCCCCGGTTACCAGTCCTGCCTGCAAACGGGCAGCTACCCGGGGAGCAATGGCCCTGCCGTCAAAATTATGGGAGAATACGATTACCTGTGCATCTTCCTGGTTGGCTGCGGCTACAATTACTTTGGCAGCCACGCCGCTGTCTGCTTCACCTAACCTGGCGCCACTGGCCTGCAGCACTTTTTGCGCGCCGTAATTGCCCAAAGCGGCCAGCTCTGCATTATCTACTTCGCCTAAAACTATAGCCGTGGCCGTTGTACCTGATTGCTGTGCAACTTTGGCCCCATATTGTACGGCCTCAAAAGCAGCTTTTTTTATCTTTCCCTGGGATTGATCCGCGAATATTAGAACAGACATGTTGAGTTACGATTTAAGAGGTTTGACTTACGATTGATGCAGCGAGGAACGTGGACTTACTAAATTTAAAAATCGTAAATCAGATCACTTTCGCTTCTTCGTGCAATAATTTTACCAGTTCTTCTACATTGTCAGCGGGGATTAGCTTAACGCCTGCCTTGGCCGGCGGCAGCTCAAAGCTTACAATGCTGGTAAGGGTTTCGGTAGCAACAGGCTCTGCTACAGTTAAGGGTTTGGTTCTGGCGGCCATAATGCCCCGCATGTTGGGAATGCGCGCTTCCGCCATTCCTTTCTGACATGATACTACTACCGGCAGCGCTACCTCCACTATTTCCTCACCGCCTTCGATTTCCCGGTTAATGGTGGCTGTTGTACCGCTCAGCTCAAATTTAGCTGCAATGGAAACAAAGGGCAGATCGAGCAGCTCTGCTACCATACCGCCTATGGATGAACCGTTGTAGTCAATTGTTTCTTTCCCGGTAAAAATGAGGTCATACCCCTGCTGTTTTGCATGGGCGGCAATTTGCGATGCAATGTAATAACTGTCCTGGCTATCCGCATTTATACGGAAGGCTTCATCACCGCCCAGGGCCAGGGCTTTGCGGATCACCGGTTCGGTGTCGGCGCCGCCCACTGTTACCAGGTGCACGGTGGCTCCCTGCGTTTCTTTTAGCTCCAGCGCGCGTACCAGCGCATACCACTCATCGTAGGGATTAATGATGAACTGTACGCCGGCTTCACTGAATTTCGTGTTATTGTCCGTGAAAGCTATTTTTGCAGTGGTATCCGGCGTTTTACTGATACATACTAAAATCTTCATAACCTAAAACTGTTTGGTTTGGAAAAAGCGCTATCAGCAAATATAACGGATATTGGTTAACTAATAAAAACCAACAATGGACCGGATCTCTAAACTAAAAGCCTTCCTGGAAAGCAGCCCTGACGATAGTTTTCTGAAGCACGCACTGGCGCTGGAATATATAAAGCTGGAGGATGATGCTGCTGCGCGCGCGCTGTTTGAGGAACTGTTGCAGCATGAGCCATCTTATGTTGGCTCCTATTACCATCTTGGTAAGTTGCTGGAAAGGGCAGGGGAGCAGGAACTGGCCGCAGCTACTTACGAAAAAGGTATGGCCATGGCCCGGGAAGCAAAGGATAAACACGCGTATAACGAGCTGCAGGCTGCTTATGAAGACCTCATGTACTGAGGTGCCGCAACACCATCTAACTATCAAATAATTTTATGCAAAAAGACCTTCTTACAGGTTTCAGGGAATACATTCAGCAGGAACATTTATTTACAACCGGGCAAACGATCTTACTGGCCGTAAGCGGCGGAGCCGATTCTGTGGTAATGACGCACCTGTTTCATACAGCCGGCTTTTCATTTGCCATAGCGCACTGTAACTTTCAGCTGCGGGGCGCAGAATCTGTGCGCGACGAGCAATTTGTGCAACAGCTGGCTGCCGCGTACAGCGTGCCGTTTCACGTAATAAAATTTGATACCGGCGCCTACATGGAACAGCAGCGTATATCCGTTCAGGTGGCTGCACGCGAATTGCGCTACCAGTGGCTGGAAGATACCCGTAAAGCTCATGGTTATGCCTTTATTGCCACTGCCCATCATATGCAGGATAACGTGGAAACGGTGCTGATGAATTTTGCCAAAGGTACCGGCCTGGCCGGCCTGCACGGCATTTTACCCCGGCAGGGCCATATTATACGCCCGTTATTGTTTGCCCCCAGGGAGGCGCTGCAGGATTACATAAGTGCGCAGCAGCTTTTATTTGTAGAGGACAGCTCCAATATAACGGATAAATATACACGCAATTTCTTCCGGCATCATGTGCTGCCGCCTGTTAAGGAGGCTTTCCCTGGCGCCATACCGAATATGGCTGCTACTATTGACCGGTTGCGGGAGGCGGAGCTGCTGTACCAGGAAGCAGTGGAACACCACCGGAAAAGATTGCTGGAACAAAAAGGAGATACCTGGATGATACCGGTGCTGAAGCTCCGGAAAACCGTTCCCCTGGCCACTATTGCTCATGAGGTGTTTAAGGCCTTTGGTTGTACGCCGGCACAGGTAAGCCAGGTGCTGGAGCTGCTCGACAGCGAATCGGGCCGGTATGTAGATACTGCTACGCATCGTATTTTGCGCAACAGGCAATGGCTGCTTATAACACCCGTTGCCCGGCAGCAAACAGGCATTGTGGTAATTGAGCCGGAGCATACGCATGTACATGCTGATGGCGGACATTTAAAGCTGCGCGTGCAGGATAAGGCCGCGCTGACAACCATACCCGCTGCCGTCAACATTGCCTGCCTGGACAAGCAGCACCTGCACTATCCGCTGCTGCTGCGCCGCTGGAAACAGGGCGATTATTTTTATCCGCTGGGCATGGCTAAAAAGAAAAAGCTCAGCCGCTTTTTTATTGATCAGAAACTTTCCCTGCCCGAGAAAGAAAAAGTATGGGTGCTGGAATCGGCCAAACGCATTGTATGGGTAGTAGGCATGCGGATAGATGACCGCTTTAAGCTAACAGACCGTACCAGGGAAGTGCTGTACCTTGAATGGACAGCCTGAAAAATCATCTTCCAAAACCAGGGAAATGCGTGATCTGGTACATGAAAACAGGCACTACCACATCCCATTTCAGCACCAGCGGAAATAAAACCCCGAAAATGGCGCCCCAGAAGTGCGCATCATGGTTAATGCCATCCCCGCCGCGGCGCGACATATAAACGGAATAGCCCAGGAACAGCACGCCGTACAGGATAGCCCACATAGGTATTACAAATACAAGAATAGTAGCCCAGGGCTGGAAAAGAATAGCTGCAAATACCACCGCAGATACAGCGCCCGATGCGCCAATGGAGCGGTAGCTGTAATTGTTGCGGTGACGTATGTAGGATGGAATATCAGAAACGATCAGCGCCAGCACATAAAACAACAGGAAATATATTTTGTTGCCGAACAGCTGCTGAAATATGATTTCTATATTCCTTCCGAAAAACCAAAGGGTAAGCATATTAAAGCCCAGGTGCATATAGTCTGCATGCACCAGGCCCCCTGTAATAAAGCGGTAGTATTGGTTATGTTCCCTCACCATATATGGCCACATGCTCAGCTTATCTATTTCATCCGGCCGGTTAAAGGCGGTAATAGAGATAATGCAGGTAATGATAATGATCACTAAGCTTAACGTCATCATAAAAGTTCTGTCCGGTTTAAAAAATGTAAATGTAGCTATTGATGGTGATATTTCTCGTTGTGCAGCACAGAATAAGCGCGGTATAGCTGTTCTGTCATAATCAGCCGTACCAGCTGATGGGGAAAGGTGAGGGGAGAGAGGGAGAGCTTGCCCTGCGCACGCTGCAGCACGCTGTCATCCAGTCCGAAGGCGCCGCCGATCAGCAATACCAGCTGGCGGGTAGCAGCGTTGGTACGCTGTTGCAGGAAGTTGGCCAACTGCAGGGTGGTCATTAATTTACCGTGTTCATCCAGGGCCAGCAGGTAGTCCTGGGGTTGCAGCAGGTCCAGTATAATTTTGGCTTCCTGCTTTTTTAATTCAGGGATGGAAAGACTGGCCGCCTGCTTAACGGTGGGTATGAGGCGCAGCTCAAAATCTACATAATGCTGCAGGCGTTTTTGGTAAACCGCAATGCCTTCCCGAATGTAAGGATCGTTTTCTTTGCCAATGCTCCAAAGCTGTATCTTCATGCTTTTTGCTTGTATAATTTCCGGCTGCAACAACGGCCTGGCGCTGCTGTTACAGGTGTGTAAAAGTACTGGTTAATAGAATTTTGCAGAAATTTCTATGCAACTATTTGTTTGTTTCAGAAAAACTCCTACTTTTGCAATCCCAATCAAACAAACGGTCACACGGCCGGTAGTTGAAAAAAGGGAATGGCTCCGTAGCTCAACTGAATAGAGCATCTGACTACGGATCAGAAGGTTTCAGGTTTGAATCCTGACGGAGTCACAAAAAAGAGCTTCAACGAAAGTTGAGGCTTTTTTTATGGGTTCAAGTGAGTGGAGCATCCCGATCGCAGATCGGGATGCGGTTTCTTTAAATCGACATTAATTCAGGTCTTATTGCATCAATCATGTCGGTAATAAAGGCGGGTATCTCTTCAGCTTCATAGAACGCTAATCCAACCAAACCGCACCATTTGAAACAGAGCCTCAAATAATCAATAAACGGCAGCTCCTTGCCGAAATTTATTAAAGGGGCATCCAACATCTGTTTTTGTGATAACAGCACACCGTAACCCATGCTGCCACTAACATTTTCCTTGACAAATTCGTCCGGTGAAATCAGGGCAAAATGCTGGTCTTTATCATCTAAAAAGGAGATGGAGTTAATTTCCAAAAAAACCTCAAAAGAATAAATATATACCTGGTCCAAATAAAACGGAGCATCCCAATGGGGAAAGTTCCCTCTGAAATCTACTTCTTTTATCGTTTTATAATAATACGCCAGCGAGTACGGAATATGACCATAAATATTGTACAGGCTATTTATTCGGTCTAATGACAGGCTACCGTTACTACCCCTTCTTTGAAAAATATTATATTCAGGATTTATATCTTCAATATTTTCAAATACATATCCATAATCCGGTAACGCTTCAACAAGAATCCCAAAATTATATGCGGCCCTTTCCATCATAGTTTCAAGTATCAATAATACATCAGGCAAATACTGAGGTTCAAATACCTGCTCTTTTAACGACAGTATTTTATTCCACACTACTGTTTCTTTCCCTTTATTAAGATATTGTTTGTACAAACTATTATTCTCCATTTTACTTTCTTGTTTCGATTTCTATTTGCTGTTTATTATAATAGTATTGATTTCGTCGTTATGCTTTAGATGCTACATTAAAAAGGGACGTCTAAATGTATTTAATTAATTTTTAATATACAAATTGACAGCTACCTTCAGAAGGTATAGCTGTTGCGGTTTTCAAATCTTTAAATCCAAAGGAGCATATTTATACAAACCGTTGCTCACCTTTGCAGACCCTTTCATGTTTCGTTGCATAGTAATTATCGTACTACTTTATTGGTAAAAACAATTCTGCCGGCAAAGCAAACATTAGCAGGCTGCATGTGAATGAATCTGCGTTTAAGGCAGGTACTTATGTGCAGAACTGTTTGTATAGTTTGATACCCCGGAACATATAAAAAAACAGCCCTTGCCATCCAATGGATGCTTTGGATAGGCGGCTGGATGGTGGCTGCAAAAAAAATAACCGCAAAATTAAATGCCGGCTGTGCCGGCAATTTTTCTATTACGCCGGCTTACACGCCGATATAATAATGCCGCGTTGAAACAGCGTAAATCCCGCGTTCTTTAAACGTTTGCGGATAAGGTTAAGCTTTTCCTCATAGCCGTTTACCTGGTGAAATTCAAAAACAATATTGCGGGTGATGTCGAGGATAGCATCCGGAACCTCCGGCAACAGGTCATATTCTCCGCCCTCACAATCAATTTTCAAAAGATCTACATGCGTGAGCTGATGGCTGGCATACAGTTGTTCCAGGGAAACGCTTTCTACCACCCTGCGCTCGCAGCCCTCATACCAGTAGGCCGAAACATGCATTTCATTATCATTCAGCGATTGCACATTCAGCACCAGGTCGCCCGATACGCTGGCTGCCTTGTTAACCGGCGTAATGATCCTGCCGGCATCATTCAGCTCAATATTCTTCAACAACACTTCGTAGTTCTCCCGTGTAGGTTCGTAAACAATTACCCGGGAAGCATTGAGGTACCGCGCGCAATACAGCGAGAAATCGCCGATATACCCGCCAATATCAATCACAACAGGGTTTTCAGCCAATGTGCAGTAACGGAGGTAGGGCTTTTCAATAAATATTTCCCTCACAATGCGGGCGTCCCAGATATTCTGGCGGATACAGATCTTTAACCCGTCCCGGGTGGTTAAGATCATGCGTCCGTTCTCCTTTTTCTGAAGCGCCTGCTGGTATTGCGGGTAATTCCGGAAAAGCTGCCGTTCACGTAGCTGGTAGTAAATGTCCCTGCCACGGGAATAGGCAGCCTGCATCATGGGGATCTTTTTGGCGAGTTGTTTAATTGAAGGCATAGTGTTGCTGGTTTGGGGGTGATGGGGAAATGCCGGTTAATAGGAGCTGGAATATTAAACAATCTAACCAAATAATCTGATTAAACCAATACAGTATTGCACTAAAAAAATATTGAGGCTACATTTACAGGATCAATTACCGGAAAAGCAACAACAGCAAACGATATGAAGAACATTTTTACCTGGATATTATGCAGCAGCCTGTTTTGTATAACTGCACACGCCAAAGAACAGGCTACGCCGGCCGGCATAGCAAACAGGATTGCCAATCCTGATACAACCGGTACAACGCAGCCGGTTACGGTGGCCAACTGCACCAGGTGCATTGTATTGGCGGAACAATTGTTTAACCGTGCGGCTATCGTAGACCTGGATGCGCAGCAGATCATCTGGGAATGGAGGCCGGCGCAATCCAATGTAAAGCCGGCGCATTTGAAATGGTTCACCAATACCAGCGATGTGAAACCGGTGTACAACGGCAGGTACCTGCTGATAACAGCCTCCGGCGGCGGCGTTGCGCTGGTGCGCATTGCCGACAAAAAAACAGTGTTCTATGCCTATGCAGGCGGTAATACACATTCTGCGGAGCTGCTGCCTGACGGAAATATTGTGAGTGCATCCAGCACCGGCAACTACCTCACCCTTTTCAAAGTTGATACCACGCAAGCGCCGGAGCAAGTGTACCACAGGAATTACACGGTACCTTTCGCCCATAACGTAGTATGGGACCAGCAGCGCCAGGTGCTGTGGACGGCCGGTATGAATAAGCTGCTGACTTTTACCTATAATTTTAACTGCCGGCAGCCTGCATTAACCTTAAAGGATTCCGCCAGCCTCCCCGGAACAGAAGCGCATGATCTTTTTCCTGTTCATGGCGGCAATGCCCTGTGGCTTACCAATACCACGCATGTTTATACTGTTAACCCCGATACAAAACAGGTTACGCAAGCCGATGTGCTGCAAAAAAATATCAAAAGCGTTTCCTCTGCAACGGCGTCGCTGCCGGTGATCATTATCCGGCCTAAAACCAGCTGGTGGACGGATGAGGTGATAGATGCAAAGGGGAAAACTGTTTTTCATCAAAACGGGCTGAAAATATACAAGGCGCGCTGGTTTATAAATAACCCTTTCAGCTATCCGGCGGATGATAGCATGAAGCAATGCCGCTAAGGCATTGTCGTGCCCGTAATGTTAATCGCCTGTTTGGCTGTGCGGCGCGTCCACTGGCTTGGATTGCGGCGATCCTTTTTGCCGCAGCCATATGGAAAGCAATACAATGGACGCAACTGCCAGGAACTCGCTTTGCCAGTTCTGGAAAGATTCAAACCAGAAATGCGCTTCGCCGAAATATTTTCCTGCCGCCACCGGCGGCTCGCCTTTCATGGCCTGCTCCTCGTTATAGCTCTTAAGGCTGCCTCTAAAATGCAGGATGAAAGACAGCAAAAACAACAATGCCAGGGCAATGGAAAGCGAATTTTTGTAAAGCAGCAGCCAGAACCCGCCTTTGCGTACCGGCCAGGGAGCACCGGGCTTTGGTTGCGGCTCTTTATCTACATCCTCTTCACCGGCGCCTTCTTCTCCTTCCAGCTTCTTGGATTCGGAAGAACCTTTCTGACGGAAGCCGATGGTAAGCACTACATAAATAGACATTTGTAAAAATTCGCTTTCCCAGTTCTCAAACGTGGCGGAAGCAAAGTGTCCGCTAAGCAGGTACTGGCCGGCGGATAATGCTACCAGGCCGTGTTCCTCCAGCTCGTGGTTATGGTCTTTCCAGCCTGCAACAAACTGGCAAAACCAGAATAATAACATTAAGAAAAGCAGTATAATACTAAGGCCGTTCCGGTAAAAGAATGAGGTTTGTTTATTTTTCATATAGTGGTTATTGCGTACACTGGTTGTCTAACCGCAAAACACAAGCCATTTACAGGGCAATGGTGTAGTATCAATAATTATCATTACCACGCGCGAACGAATAGCGGTTTATGCGAAAGAAACAATTTATGAAAAGGATAGCCGGCGCCGGACGGCATCGGAGAGGGGTTATCTTAATGTTATTTTATAAGCGTCAATAATACTTTTCATGCGTATCAGCTCTGCCACGCTCCAGGCCTGCGCTACCGCCCCGCCGCCTTTGTGCGGGTAGTCGCCGTCAAAAATTTCCGGGATGGTATACAGGCAGTCTTCCTGCAATACAGGTGCCATGCCTGTATACAGGGTTTCCAGCATGGGAAGGGCGGCCTGCTTGTATACTTTCAGGCAGGCATCTGCAAAATGCCCCAGCAGCCAGGGCCAAACCGTTCCCTGGTGGTACGACCTGTCGCGCGATGGCTGGTCGGTTCCATAATGGCCGCAGTACAACGGATCAAGCGGGGATAAGGTACGCAGGCCCCTGGGCGTTATCAGCTCACGCTTTATTTTATCCATTACAGCCTGTTGTATAGCCGCACTTAATGGGGAGTAAGGGAGCGAAACAGCAAACAGCTGGTTAGGCCGTACAGACCAGTCTTTATTTTCTGCCTGCACACAATCTGCCAGGTATCGCTTACCGGCATCCCAGAAGCAGCTTACAAAGGCGGCTGCTATTTGTCCGGGATAAGCCGCCCAATCATTTTCAAAGGCATTATCTTCCGCGGCATGCGCCAGCTCCAGGCAAAAACAAACGGCATTATACCACAGCGCATTCAGCTCAACAGCCTTGCCACGGCGGGGTGTTACCGGCACGCCATTCACTATTGCATCCATCCAGGTAAGGGCAATGCCATCTGCACCAGCTTTCAGCAGCCCGTCTGCATCCATTTGAATGCCGTAATGGGTGCCTTGCCGGTAATGCGCCAGTATTTGCATAAAGGCTGACCGGTACTTCTTCCACACAGCAGCCGCCTCTCCATAGCCCAGGTAAACATATTGCTGTATAGCCCACACCAGCCATAAAGATGCATCGGCGGTATTATACGCTGCTTCCCTGCTGCTGCCATAATTAGGCAGCAGGCCGTCTTTAAGCCCCTTCAGCAGGTTGTCTGCTACCAGGGTAAAAACAGCGGCATTACCTGTAAGCAGGGTTAAGCCGGGCAATGCTATACAGGTGTCCCTGCCCCAGGAGTCGAACCAGTAGTAACCAGCCTTAACGTAGGCAGTGTTACTGTTATGAATAATAAATTGCCCGGCAGCCTTGCGCAGGTAGTCTTCCATTGATTCCGGCCGTTCTTTTTCAGCAGCCAGCCGGCTAAACAAAACGTCAAAATCACCTGTGCGCAATCCTTCCAGCCCTGCTGCAAAAACAACGGATTGCCCGGGTTGCAGCGCCAGCTCAAAATGGCCGGGTGTGTACAGGTCTTCGTGAAAATCATAACCCCTGCGCTCCTCCTCGGGGTATTCAAAGCCGTAATACCAGTCGGGCCCGTGCACATAGCCTGCAGGGGCGGAGAGCTGCATGAAAAGGGATGGATAATCTTTATACAGCGTTATTTCAATGCCATTGGCCAGGGGGCGGAAATGATGGTCGGCCTGGGCATTTTTTACAGTCAGCCTGTGAAAGTTCCTGCAGGCCAGCAAAGGCGTGAGTAGCAGCGTTACCGCGGCAGGCGCAGTCAGCAGTGTGTACCGAACGAGCACCGTGGAGCGGTCATGCATGAAAAGCAGCTCTTTTTGTAGCAACGCATTGCCTATGCTGTAGGTCCATACCGGGAAAGGACTGGCCGAAAAGTTGCGGATGCAGCAATACCCTTCCGGGTAATACACGCCAGTATAGCGGTGGGTAGCCAGCTGCCATGTAGCGCCTTCGCTCAGCACTTTTTCATCCAGGGAGGAAAGCAGCACATGTGTTTCATTTTGCAGCTGCGGCAGTGTGGCTACCAGCAGGCCATGGTACTTACGGGTGTTGCAGCCGCAAAGGGTGGCCGCGCTGTACGCGCCGGAACCGGACACTTCCAGGTATTCATGCGCAACGGCAGCCTCGGGGCCGGCGCTGATGCCTTCATTGGCAGGTGGTGAAAAAAGGGTAGTAGCAGACATGGCAGGTTTATTCTCAGGAATATTAACTCCACCAAATATATGACCGTATACAGTACTACGGCAATAATATGCGTCACAAACCGGCAAATATGCGGCGGCCGCGGTGTTTCCCGGCATTAAGTATTGCATCATTTTTGTGCGGGAATTAATAACAGCGGCCAAACCTACACCTCAAACTTGGTTGTATGGAAAAGATACTATATGTAACAGATGCGGTGCAGATGAATATGCAGTGCCTGGATTTTGCCTGTTTCCTATGTAATCTCACTCATTCAAAATTAACCGGCGCTTTCCTGGAAAACCTGGAGAACGAAGTCCGTTCAAAGGAAAGACTGCTGGAAACGGCCATTGGCGCCGACCTGCCGGGCAAAAGCGTAAAAGAGATCAAGGAAATTTACAGTGAGGATAATATCCGGCATTTTAAAGAAGCCTGTACAGCAAGGGGTGTTAATTACGCCGTGCACCATGACCGGGGCATTCCTATAATTGAAGTAATTGAAGAAAGCAGGTATGCCGACCTGATTATTATTGACTCCGGCACCTCTTTTACAGAAGGAGAGCAGCGTACGCCCACGGGCTTTGTAAGGGAGGTGCTAAGATTGTCTGAATGCCCGGTGGTAATAGCCCCGGCGCACTTTGAAGAGATTGACGAAATTGTTTTTACCTATAACAACAGCCGTTCCGCGGCCTTTGCCATTAAACAATTCACACAGCTTTTTCCGCAGCTGCGCAACCGCAAAGCTGTTATCCTGGGCATTACGCCGCCCGGAAAAACTATCGGTGATAAATACAAATTAAAGGAATGGCTGCGAACACATTACACTGATCCGGTGTTTATATTATTAGAAAGCAGGAACACCCGGCAACGGTTACTGCATTATCTCCTGGGAAAACAACGGGTATTTGTGGTGATGGGCGCATATGGCAGGGGTATACTATCTAACCTGTTTGCGCCCAGCCATGCCAACGCGGTAGTAAACGCCGTACCACATCCCGTTTTTATTACCCACGGCTGATACACCGGGTGTGTAACAATATCCTCATGGTCACCCCAAAACACCAGGAATGAAAAAGATCAGGCTCATAAAAATATTGGGCGTACAGGTGAACCTGCACTGGACCTTTACTTTACTGATAGCCTGGATATTGGTTGTGCAAATGGCAAACGGCGCCGGTATGGCGCAGGTAATGTGGGCCCTGCTGGGCATAGCGGCCATATTTACCTGCGTGGTGCTGCATGAGCTGGGCCATGTGCTGGTTGCCGCATATTATCATATAAAAACCAGGAGCATTACCTTATATCCTATAGGCGGCCTGGCCATTATGGAAAAGCTGCCCGGCAGGCCCGTGGAGGAAATGCTCATCAGCCTGGCCGGCCCATTGGTGAATTTAGTAATAGCAGCGCTGCTGCTGCCTTTTATTCCCTATTATGTACCGTTCTGGAAAACGGCTGTTATTATTAATAACATTCAGCCTGGTAACTTGCTGCTATACCTTCATACCATTAATATAATGCTGGCGCTTTTCAATCTCATTCCGGCTTTTCCGCTGGATGGGGGCCGGGTGCTGCGCGGGCTGCTGGGCCTGTTTTTGCATAACGGGCGCCCTACGGCGATAGCCATACTCACAGGCCGCATTATTGCTGCTGCGTTTATTATAACCGGCCTGTTTTCCTTTAACCTGCTGCTGCCATTTATCGGCGTTCTGATTATACTGGCCGATGCTGCTGAGGAACAGCTGGTGTACCTGCGCACCGCCGTAAAAGGGATAAAGCTCAGGGAATTTATTATACGGGATTATACTACTATACCGCACAATCTTTCCATACAGGCAACGGCAGCAGAATTTTTACCGGGGCGCCATCAATACTTTGTAATAACCAGCCCCCAGGGCATGGCCGGCGTAACTGACCGCAATACGCTGCTGCATGCGCTGGCCCAGGGATGGCACCATAAACCGGTAGCAGCGTTAATAAGCGCGCCGCCCAAAACGCTTGATGAAAACAGCCTGGCCGATGAGGTAGTTGAGCAGCTGGTGCAGCAGCGGACCGCTGCTTTGCCGGTAATGTGCGGCAACAGGCTGGCCGGCATTCTGAACCTGGACAGTATTATAGAATACCTGCTCATACATGATACCAGCGCTAAAACCCAAAACCAGCGTGGCGCGGTAGCACGTATGCTGCAGCAGTTTTAATTCAATAAAAATAACAAGCCATGAAAAAGAACATTGCCGGCCCCATAATGAACCCGGAGAACAGCTCCTGACCGCAATCACCCGTTCAGCTGCCCGCAATCATTTCAGGAAGCATAACGCTGTTATACTTTTGCATCTCAATAGTAGCATGGCATTATAATACAGGTGTGGCGGCATGGCAGGCACAGCTTTTAAAGCTGCCTGCACATAACCTGGTTAAGTTTACAATTTTTACCATTCAACTTTTTTTATGAAAAGCTTTTTTCATGATACCATACACATCCCGGTGGGTAAGGTAACCCTTGAGGCAGTGCTTACTGTACCGGAAGGCGCTATGTCCATCGTGATCTTTAGCCTGGCCAGCAGCCGCAGCCGGTACAGCCGGCGTTATCAGAAGGTAGCGCATCAGCTGCAGCTGCGTGGCTTTGGCACCCTGCTGGTGGATCTTTTAACGAATGAGGAAGATGCGGCATATTATTATACCCGCACCAATATTGAGCTGCTTACCCGCCGCCTTACGGGCATTACAAAATGGCTGGAATACTACAAGCCTGCCGCACATTTAAGCATGGGCTATTTTGCAGCAGGCACCGGCGCAGCTGCCGCACTAAAGGCTGCCTGTGGCCTGCCGCACATACATACAGTTGTGTGCCAGGGCGGCCGGCCCGATATGGCGGCGGACCTGCTACCGGATATTGAGGTACCTGTGCTGCTGATAGCAGGAACACTGGACGCCGATACCCTGGGCCACAGCCAGCAGGCCTTTGAAAAGCTGCAGTGCCGTAAAAAGCTGCTGGAGATAAAAGGGGCAGGACAGCTGTTTGTTGAAAATAACGCTATGTCGCTGGTGATGGAAAATGCCATTAACTGGTTCAACCACTACCTGAAGGTACCCTTGCCCCAGCCCGCGCCGCAGGTACACTAAGATGGTTCCGCGTCTTTAAACAAGCCTTCAGGTGCTAAGAGGCGGCTGCTTCAGAACGTTCAACCGGTATTACAACAATGAACTCGGTGCCTTTATCCAGCTCGCTCTTCACCGCTATGTGGCCGTCAAGCAGGTCTACATAGCGTTTAACAATGTGTAAGCCCAAACCGGTGCCTTTAACATGGCTGGCGTTGGATGCGCGGAAGAACCTTTCAAATAATTGCTGCTGGTCCTGCGGCGATATGCCTATGCCTTCGTCCTTAATAACCAGCTTTACACTTTCTGCATCTGTATAGGTAGAAACATATACATGGCTTTGCGCAGGGGAGTATTTGATGGCGTTGGATATAAGATTGGTTAAAATGTGATCCGTAAATATCCTGTCAAGGAACACTACATCGCTTCCATGATGCGCTGTTATAAAAACATGGCCGGATTGGGTAGCAGCAGCTGCAAATTTCGCGCATACCCGGCTTACCTGCTCCCTGATATTATAGTATTCTCTTTTAGCATCTACTTTGCCTTCGTCTATTTTCTCCAGGGATAGAAACTCCTCCAGGATGGCTACCATATCGCTCACCGACGCTTTAATACGGCCAATATGCCTGTCCCGGTTATGCTGCATTTCCGTGCTGCGGTATTGCTCCAGCAGCGATACAGAGGAAAGTATGGTGCTTAGCGGCGTACGGAACTCATGGGAGGCCAGGGAAACAAAGTTTGATTTCATCCGGTTTAGCTGCTTTTCCTTTTCCAGCGCAGCCTGCTTTTCTTCTTCAGCTTTTTTATGCAGGCTAAAATCGCGGGTTACTTTCACAAATCCCTGCACCTTGCCGGCTGCATCATAAATGGCAGTTATCAGTACATTGGCCCAGAACCGCGACCCGTTCTTGCGTACCCGCCACCCTTCGGTTTCATAGCTGCCCTGCTTTCGGGCCATTTCCAGGTTGTATGCCGGCTCGCCTTTTTCAATGTCCTCGGGCGTATAAAAAATGGCAATATTTGCCCCGATCACTTCCTCATGCTGATACCCCTTTAAGTTGAAAGCGCCTTTATACCAGTTCAGGATGTTTCCTTCACGGTCTGTCATAAAAATGGCAAGATCTTTTATGCTGTTAATCAGCAGCTGAAACCGGGCTTCACTTTCAGAAACAATCTTTTCCGCCTGCTGTCTGCCCTGGAAATGATGATAAATAGTGAAGAACGACAATAAAAGCAGCGAAAATACAAGGGCCCCTGCTGCCATAAGAATTTTACTGCCTGTTGCCATGCTGCGGTTTTTAGCTGCTTCCCGCAGGGTTATAAGGTGCTTTTCTACATTCACGATCCTGTTTACCTGGCCGGCAATAGTTTGGCGGAATGCTATCAGCTGTTTAACATCGGCATTAAATGCCGCATCTGAGTACCCTAGCTGGTTTTTCCGGCTGATGGCCTGCGCACTGAAATTTTTCAGGTTATTCAGCTGGTGCTGTAAAGCAGCAACGTTTACCCGCTGTACCGGGTTATCTGCAATTAGCGCTGCCAGCGTGTCGGCAGTGGCATCCATTACTTTTCTCACATGCCGGTAAGCATTTAAGGCAGCGGTATCGCCCGTGTGCAGGAAATTCCTGCTTTCCCATTGCAGGTCTTTGGTCAGGGCGGTAAGCACATGCGTTTCATTAATCACTTCCTGCGTATGCTTCAGCAACTCTGCGGTACTGTGAAAAGTTTGAATGTTGCGGTAAAAGAATATGCCGATAGCTATTAATCCGATTAAGATGGTTATATAGTAGATAAGCAAGCGCCTGGGGAAGGACAAAAGATGTATGAAAGTAGAGGTAGCCATTTTTCAATATCTGCTTATAGAAGGTGGAATTAGCGGTGCAGGCAATCACATTGCCGGCAATGCTAAGTAAATGAAAAATACCCGTTTTGACAAAGTCATTTCATATGCTGAACATACACCACTCAACACATAACGCGCTGAAAAATTATAAAAAATGCCGCCTGGATATTACTTTAAAGGCGCGTAATCATTGCACACCGAAAAAAGCTATGAACAGTACTTCAAACAGGATAAAGACGGCCATCTTTCTTTTTATTGTTGCAGCAAACTTTGCTTTCATTACCCGCGCCCACGGGCAAAATGCAAAGCCGGACCAATTAACCTGTGAGCATCTCATGCAGCCGTTAGGTATTGATAATCCTGCACCCCGCCTGGCGTGGATAATGGACGATACCAGCAGGGGCGCCCTGCAAACCGCTTACCAGCTGTTTGTAGGCACAGACTCTGCCGCGGTGGCCGCAGGCCGGGCCGATTGCTGGCGCACGGCAAAAACCACATCCGCAGCCAGCCTGGTAACATATGCCGGTAAAGCATTACAGCCCTTTACCAAATATTACTGGCAGGTGCAGCTATGGGGCAGGGGCGGTAAAAAGCTCCCGGCGTCCGGCATAGCCAGCTTTGAAACCGGCATGATGCAAATGAGCAACTGGAAAGGCGCCTGGATCAGTGATGGCAAAGGCATAGCAGAAAAGCCAGCGCCGTATTTCCGTAACACCTTCCGCATTCATAAACCCATCCGTTCAGCCAGGGCATATATAGCAGCAGCTGGTTTATATGAATTGTACATTAACGGCAGCAAAACCGGTAATCACCGGCTGGACCCCATGTATACCCGTTTTGACAGGCGCACGCTGTACGTGACCCACGACGTAACGGCACAATTGCAGCAGGGCGATAATGCCATTGGCGTGCTGCTGGGCAATGGCTGGTACAACCACCAGTCTACCGCCGTATGGTATTTTCACCTGGCGCCCTGGCGCGCGCGGCCTGCCTTTTGCCTTGACCTGCGCATTACCTACGCAGATGGCTCTACGGAAACCATTGCCTCCGGCAAGCAGTGGAAAACGGCATTAAGCCCGGTGATATTTAACAGCATTTATACCGCGGAACATTACGATGCGCGCCTGGAACAGCCGGGATGGAATACTGCCGCCTTTATTGACACTGCCTGGGAGGCTGTAACACTGCGGGCTGCCCCGTCACAGCATATTGTTGCGCAAAGCCTGCAGCCCATACGCGCCGTGGAGGAAGTGCCGGCCAAAAGCATCACACAGCCCGCCGCCAATGTATACGTGTTTAACCTGGGCCGCAACATTGCAGGCGTAAGCCGGATAACTGTAAAGGGCGAAGCCGGTACGGTCATCCGCCTGAAACATGCCGAAAAGCTGGATAAGGCCGGGCGGGCCGACCAGTCAAACATTAACGTTCATTACCGCCCCACTGATGATACCGATCCTTTCCAGACCGACATTTTTATTTTAAAAGGCAAGGGAGAGGAAACCTTTATGCCCCGCTTTAACTATAAAGGTTTTCAGTATGTGGAGGTAAGCGCAGATAAACCTTTGCATCTCAGCAAAGAAAGCCTTACCGGCTATTTCATGCATAGCGATGTTGCGCCGGTTGGGCATATCAGCTCATCCAATACGGTTATTAATAAAATATGGGCAGCCACCAATGTTTCTTACCTCTCTAACCTTTTCGGCTATCCCACGGATTGCCCGCAGCGTGAAAAGAACGGCTGGACCGGTGATGCGCACATTGCCAGCGAAACCGGCCTGTATAACTTTGATGGCATTACCATTTATGAAAAATGGATGGCCGACCACCGCGATGAACAGCAGCCCAACGGCGTGCTGCCCTCCATTATTCCTACCGGCGGCTGGGGATATGAATGGGGCAACGGCCCCGACTGGACCAGCACCATTGCCATTATACCCTGGAACCTGTACCTGTTTTATAACGACAGCAAAGCGCTCAGGGATAATTATGAAAATATAAAACGCTATGTTGACCATATCAACTACCTGTACCCTACAGGACTTACCACCTGGGGCCTGGGCGATTGGGTACCGGTAAAATCAAAATCGCCGGTAGAATTTACCTCTACTGCTTATTATTATACCGACGTGAATATACTGGCCAAAGCTGCGGCATTATTCAATAACAAGGCAGACGCAGAAAAATACAGTGCGCTGGCCCGGAAAATTAAAGCCGCATTCAATAATAAATACCTGGATAAAAATACCGGCATGTATGATAAAGGTTACCAAACAGAACTGAGTGTGCCTTTATACTGGGGACTGGTGCCGGCCGGCATGGAAAGCAAGGTGGCCGCCAATTTAGCCGAAAGGGTAAAGCAGGATAACTACCACCTGGATGCAGGCATCCTTGGCGCCAAAGCCATCCTTGGCGCACTAAGCGATCATGGGTTTGCAGATGTGGCCTACCGTATAGCATCGCAGGAAACCTATCCTTCCTGGGGCTGGTGGATCGTAAACGGCGCTACCAGCCTGTATGAGAACTGGGATATAACCGCCAAGTCCGACCTGTCGCTTAACCACATTATGTTTGGTGAAATCGGCGCCTGGCTGTACAAGGGTATTGGCGGCATAAAGGCCGACCCGCTGCAGCCCGGTTTTAAACATGTGCTGTTGGAACCACATTTTGTTGATGGCCTGGATCATTTTGAGTCATCCCACTGCGGACCATATGGCAACATTATCTCCAGCTGGAAAAAAGACGGCAGCAAAATAGTATACACTGCAACCGTTCCTGCCAACGCTACCGCCACCGTACGTTTCAGCAACATACCCGGTAAAAAGATCTACCTGGACGGCAAACCTTTACCAGCCAAAGACAGCTACGAAATACCAGCCGGGCGGTATTTATTTGAGTTACGGGATAATTAATAATTAAGAATGAATAATTAAGGGAGCTGCAGCTGGTTGGCTATTACAAACGCAATCAGCTCATCCTGTGAAATGCCGGCGCGGTTGCAGGCGTCCTGTATATCTTCCCGTGATACATTGGCTGCAAAGGACTTTTCTTTCAGCCTTTTCTTTACACCTTTAACATCCATGCCGGCATAGCCGCCGGGCCGCATAAGAGAGTAGGCGTGTACCAGGCCGGAAAGCTCGTCAAAAGCGTACAGCATCTTATCCATATTGGTTACCGGCTCTACGCCAAAGTAGCGGTGGCCGTGGGAGGCAATGGCATGTATTACTTCGGGGTCTACCTGCCGGCGTTCCAGCTCCGCTACAATTTTACGGCAGTGCAGCTCCGGCCACAGGTCCCAGTCAGCATCATGCAGCAGGCCGGCCAGCTCCCAGCGCCATTGCCCCGCTTCGTCCAGCTTTTCATTTTCTACTGCCCAGCACCGCATCAGGTGGCCTACCTGCCGCATGTGCAGCTGCAGCTTTTCGTTCTTTACCCATTCCTGGAGCAGGGCGTTTGCTTCTTCCCGCGACAGCACATTGCCGGCATTCGCCGGATCGCCGAATGTCGTCCTTCCTAATGGTAATATTTCCATGCTAAGGTGATTTCCTTAAAGTTAAAAGTTCAGCTGCATAATTGTGTACACGTTACCGTAAGGCAGCTGTCATTTTTTTGAGCCATTTTCCGGCCAGCGCCGGCCATACTTCGGCTGCAGGGTTGCCTGGCCGTAAACCATATCCATGGCCGCCCTGGGCATACAGGTGTAGTTCTACAGGCACCTTTGCACTGCGTAAAGCGCCTGCCATTACCAGCGCGCTGTTGCTATGGGCATCATCGGCAGTGGCAAACAGGAACATGGGCGGCGTTTTTTCATTTACCGCCAGCTCAGGCGTTAATGTGTGTTGCGGACCTCTGTCAAGGTAAGCGGGGTAAATCAGCACTGCAAAGTCGGGCCGGCAGGAGAGGGCGTCTGCTTCATCTACCGGCATATAATTATGCTGCTCATACAGTGTAGCGGCACGCGCGCCCAGGCTGCCACCGGCCGAAAAGCCCAGTACGCCTACGTGCGTGCCCAGCTGCCATTCCCGGGCGCGGCTGCGCACAATACGTATGGCCCTTTGCACATCCTGCAGGGCGCCCTTTTCTTTTTGCGGCACCCGGTATTGCAATACAAAAGCGGTATATCCCATACCACACAGCCATTGTGCAATTTCATCACCTTCCAGGTTAATAGCCAGTATGCTGTAGCCGCCGCCGGGGCACACCACAATACCGGTATGCAGGTTCGTTGCCCCTGCTTTGGGCGTATATACGGTAAGTATAGGATCCGTTACATCTGTAAGCCGTATCACGTTTCTGCTTGAATCCGGTGTAGGCACCGCTGCATGCTTGGCAGCGGTTTCTCCCGGTACCGATCCCGGCCATAAATGAATAACAGGATGCTCCTGGGCCATGCTGGAAAAACTGCTCATAATGATGCAAAATAGCCATAAGGGTTGTTTCATAAAGTGGAATTTATTCCATACAAAATACAATTTAATGTTATTTGCAGGTAATGGCTTAGCTGCAATTACCCGCTTTAGCGCTTCGGTACCCTTTTTGTTCAATATGCAGGCATAAACTCATCACTCACCAAAACAATTAGTTATGAAACGAGTACTGAAAAAATGGAACAGCTTACTTCTTGCCATCTCGCTACCCTGGATGCTGCAGTCCTGCGGCGGCGGTACCAATCAAAATAAAGATAGTGTAGACAGTGCGCAGAATGTAAATGAAGCAACTGCACCTGTGGATAATGAATCATCAGAATTTGCTGTAAAGGCTGCGAGCGGTGGTATGATGGAAGTACAAATGGGCAGGCTGGCACAGGAAAACGCCAGCTCTCCACGGGTAAAAGCTTTCGGACAAATGATGGTAACAGATCACTCCAAGGCGAATGACCAGCTGAAAAGCCTGGCTGCCTCCAAGAACATTACCCTGCCTGACAGCGTAAGCGACGAGCAGAAGAAACATATGGATGAACTGCGGAAAAAGACCGGCGACGATTTTGACAAAGCTTATATAGATATGATGGTGGACGACCACAAAGAAGATGTGGACATGTTTGAGAAAGCATCCAATAACCTGAAAGATGCCGATCTGAAATCATTTGCAGCCACTACGCTGCCTACTTTACGCACTCACCTGGACTCTGCCCAGATCATACAGGAAAACAACCGGAAAATGATGAATAACAGCAAAAGAGGTAGTCAAAAATAATAGCAGGATAACAAAAAAAACGGCAGGCCTTGCTTTTGCAAACCTGCCGTTTTTTTTGCTTAT
>NZ_DASTRI010000103.1:0-18018 GCF_035761305.1 Chitinophaga sp.
CCCGGAAAGCCGCCGGCACAGGAAATGTAGGTACGGCTGCTGCCCGAAAATACCGCAACAGGATGGCAGGTGCCGGTTGCATTGGCAATGGATTTTACCGTGGTGCCGGTAAGCTCATTGCCCCTGCCGCCGCCCAGGGAGGCGCCTATCAGCTGGTACACCTGCCCCTTGTTCAGCGTTTCTGTAAAAGGTACGCCCGGTACACGGCCGTTGCGGCTGGGTACTGTGGGCGTGATCTGAATGGTGGTGTTATCCTCATTGGCAATTACATACATCCATGAAAAACAGTCGTCTGCATAATCCTGCTCGCTGTTCAGGGATTTATAAGAATACCCCCATGTTTCCACGGGCATGAGCATAGTAGCGCCGGAAGAGGCGCTGCCGAAAATATGGGCATAGGCTACGATAGGCACGTTACTTTCAATATGGATAGCCTTGTTGGTGAACACCCCTTCCCCCCCGGTGCCGCCAAAAGACGGCGGCGGCGAGTACAGGCGGGCATCATAGAAACCCGCTTTGGGAATATATTCTGTGGCTATTACCGTGTTGGCAGGAATGTTATAGGTTCTTACCCAGGCCGTGCCGTAAATGCTTACGGTTACAGTAGCGGGTTGTTCTGCACTCAGGTACAGCACCATTTCCTGGCTGTTGCTCTGGCCCGGTTCCATAAACTGGTGGTGCCCGTAAGCCACCCAAAACTCTTTCCCTTTGTTGGAAAGGTTCTGGGCGCGGGCTGCTGTGTTAAGCAGCAGCAGCCCGGCCAGGAAACTAAGGGTTTGATAGGTTATGTTCTTCAACATGGTCGTCGCGTTTTACATTACCGGATCAGGTTAATGGCGCCCTTCTTCTCTATTGTTGTTCCATCTGTCAGCTGCAGCTTACACACGTAGATGTATACGCCTGACGGCTGCATCTTGCCTTTGTACATGCCATCCCATCCTCTTGACTGCATATTTGTTTCAAATACCTTTTCGCCCCACTGGTTAAATATCATGAAGTGTATTTCTTTGATAATGTAACCGTACACGCGCAGCTCATCGTTCAAACCGTCACCATTGGGCGAGAAGGCGTTGGGGATGAATATGCCGTCGGGCAGGGTTTTGCCGCTTACCGGGTCGGATATTTTGTCTTCACAGCCTTTGGCCTTTACTACCAGGGCTACCTCCTGCGTGGGTTGCAGGCCGGATATTGTATGCGTTAACCCGTTAGGTCCGGATGAGGGCTCGCTCCAGTTCATACCGTTGTCGGTAGATACTTCGTAGCCGGTGGCGTTGGGTACAGCGGCCCATTTGAAGCGGATCATGTTTACGCCAATGGTATCTATTTCCACTACCGGTGTCGCCAGCTGCGGGAATACGGTAACGTATGCACGCTTGCGGCCGGTGCCGGTGCAGCCGTCCTTCACCGCTTCCGCATAGTAGCTGTTGCTGGCCGTGATGCCGGGTATGGTAAGCATTGTGCCGCTGCCCAGGAGCGTGCCGCCGGTGGCTGCGCTGTACCAGTTATAGGTGGCAGCCGCATCGGGGTTCTGCACTTCAAAGGTTACGTTCGAGCCTGCGCATACAATAAGGGTATCTTTCACCAGGCTTACGGCAGGTGCTGCATTTACCGTTACCGGCTTGGTGGTATCGCCTATACAGCCTTCTGCGGCAATAATATTCAGCTTCACATTGTATGTGCCCGGCGCATTGTACTTCTTCAGCGGGTCCTGTACAATGGAGGTATCGCTGTCGCCAAACTGCCATTTCCAGCTGGCTATGCCTACACCGTTGGCGGTGGTGGCCGTGCCGCGGAACTGTGCGGTATTGCCCACGCAGCCGGAGAAGGCTACGCTGAAGTCAACCACCGGCGCCGCAATTACCTTAATAGGCAATATGGTTTCCAGGCTGTTGTTACAGCTTTCAATTTCAGGATGCGTCATCACAATGGGTACATAGTAAGTACCCGGCTGGCTGAACACATAGTTGCTGTCTACCACATAGCGGAAATACTTGCGGCCGTTCACCACAGATGAGTCAACCGGCACAGGGTTCTGCTGCACCACATCTGCATTGGAGGAAAGGTTGGCTACTTTGCTGAACTGCCAGGTAAGCTTAGTAGGCTTCAATGTCAGGAGCATGGAGAAGCGGAACGGCGTTTTGGCGCAGGTGTAATCATTGGCTATGCCGCTGCTGTCGTACACGTTATTGAACGATGGTGTGCTGTTCAGGTTTTTCACCAGGGTACCGGCGTTGTAGCCGTAGCTTTCCACGCTGCCCAGGCCATAGGTAATGGCGGTAAAGGCAGAGTCGCTGGTTACAATACACTGTGCTTCATCTGCATCCCAGCGCTTTATTACTACCGTATAGCCGGGCAGGTTAGGATGCGCGTACACATGATCAAATGTGTTGGCGCCGTCTACCAGCAGGCTGGAAACGCCGGCGGTAGGTATAATCAGCGTCAGGTAATTCACATCTATCGACTCCTGTGTATTGCGGTACAGCCCTACTTTGTTGATGCCCTGCTCAATGGGGCTGAGGTAAATGGTTTCCGGATCGCCCAGGCCGCTGGTATTATCGCAACCGCCTGATGAGGACATGAACTGCGCTACCATTATAGGCTGATCGGCCTGTATATAGTCGGCGCTGTCGCTGGTGTATTCATAATAACGTTTGTTGATTAAACCGGTGAGGGGCACGCCGTTGCGTTTTACCACTGTGGCAGTGTCTTTAACCAGCACGCGGAATACGTTGGTCATGAATGTTGCCGGATCATCGTCTGTAGATGTTGGCGCTGTGAGATAGTTCTTACCCCATGCCTGCGACGGGAAGTTTTGCTGTATAAAGTTATCGCCGCTGCCGCCTGTGCCGGTACAGCTAAAGGCTGTGCGGCTGCTGCCGGAGAACACGGCTACCGGGTAGCACTTACCGGCGGAGTTGGACACCGATTTTACATGGCTGCCGGAGAGGTCGTAACCTTCGGAGCCGGATTTCAGCGCGCCCAGCACCTGGTACACTTCGCCCTTGTTAAGGGTTACGGTAAACGGTACGTCTGCCGCACGGCCGGCCAGTGTTGGGTTGGAAGGTGTGATCTCTACCACTGTGTTGTCATAATCGGCTATTACATAAAACCATGAATAAGTGTTGGTGCTGTAATACTGTTTAGAGCCCAGCGTATAGTAGTCGTATGCATAGGTGCCTACGGGCAGCAGCATGGTGGCGCCGGAAGAAGCGCTGCCATAAATATGCGCATAAGCTACAATGGGCACGTCGCTGGTAATGCTGATACCCTTGTCTGACAAGCCTTCCGTTAACAGGCGGGCGTCGGAAAGACCGCCTTTCGGTATCAGGTCGCTGGTGATTACGGTATTGGCGGGTATGTGGTATTGCTTTTCCCAGGAGGTGCCGTTAATGCGCACCGTTACATTGGCGCTGTCTTCTGCATTCAGGTACAGCACCATTTCCTGGCTGTTATCACTGGTAAAGAACTGGTGATGGCCGTAACCTACCCAAAAGCGGGTGCCCCTGTTGGAACTGTCGGCAGGCTGTATTACCGCCGGCGGATCGGGCAGGTGACCTTTCAGGCCGGTGAACTTGTTCAGGTAGTTCAGCGTGGTATCTGCTATAATGTTGTATATATCCTGCACCGTGCTGCTGTCGTTCACCACCCAGGTATTGGACGTATCTATGGTACGGCCCAGGCGTATGTCGGACTGCTTATTGAAGCGGCCCTGCCAGGAGTCAACATAAAACTGCTGCACATCAAAGCTGTAAGGCTGCGGGCCGGCGGCAATAGCGGTGTAGAAGTACATGAACTCTTTGGAGGTGTCAACCTTGGGCGGTATTACGCCTGAGTACCTTCTTACGGCAACCGTATCGGGTGCGTTGGGCCCCCAGGTTATTTTGGTTACGGTATCGGTGCCAAACATGAATGTTTGCGTAATGCCGGGTGCGGGAGCGGCAGGTACAGCCGGCAGCACCGGCGGCAATACGGTGGGCAGAAACTCATATGCGCCCATGTCCGGTACACCGCCTATTAATGTAACGGGCCTTGGTTGGTTGTTAATATCATGGTCGTTGCCAGGCACCTGTACGCCGCGGCCGTGAATGGCCCATACATCCGGCACGTCAATAGCCGGCATCAGGGTGCTGTCGTCTGTAAAGGCAGGCTTGTACACAATGGAGCTGACATCCAGGTCAGCATCATCCCGCCAGTCCTGCAGGTTAGCATAATCCGTATTCGGACTGTTCAGGTGTATGAGCGTTGTACCACTGGTGTACAGGGTATTGTAATCGCTGTTAATATCATTGAGGCTACCGGTTACGGTCATGGCTGTGCCGCCGCTGGTATGTGAAAAGATGTTGTTGCGTGTTCTTACAATAGCGCCCGGGCTGAAATAGGCAGCGGCATTGGTGCCGGTAGCGGTAGATGCGCTTTGTATGCTGTTATTGTAATAGCCAATATTCTCACCGCCATAGGCATACAGGCCGTAAGCATTGCTGCCGGTGGTTTTAATGCTTACCACGTTGTTCACCGCATCTATATAGCTGGAGTAGTAATCACCTATGCCATACAGCGTGCCGGTGTTGCCGTTAAGGGCCTTTATCCTGTTGGCGGAAACATTGCCTGGGTAGGCGGCTGTGCCATCGCTGTAGTAGGTATAAATACCATACACCGTGGAAGTAGTGTTGCTGATATTTACCGCGTTATGGGTCACTTCAAATGCAGTATCTGCATAGCCGGTGTAAATACCGTAAGAAGTGCCGGCGCGCGGCGCCGTAATGTTGATGGTATTTTTGTTCACCTTAATACGGCTGGTATAGTAGGTGTAAATGCTGTACTGGTAGGCGCCGGTTACGGTGTTGCTGTCTATCACCATATTGGGCAGCATTTCCGAGCTGGAAGTACCGGAAATGTAAATACCGCTGCTGCCGTTCTTAACGGTGTTGCCCTTTATCACGTTATCCGTGCCTTTAAAATCATCTGCATAAATAGCCGCCTTGTCTGTGCCGGAACTGGTAACAGCCGGCGCTTCTATAATACAGTTGGCAATACTGTCGTAAGACGTGGTATGGGCCAGCTCAATAGCGCGGGCATAGGAGCTGCCGGTAGATTTAATGGTGATCTCTTTGTACGTTACATAATTGGCGCTGTCCAGCTGCAGCACATAGTTATCCGTGCTGGTGCCGGCAAATGTGAGCGTTACTGAGCCGGCTGCGTGGTTGCTGCTCCGGAAGGTAACGCGGCTGGTATCGGTAGCGCCGGGTATGCGGTGCATGCGTACCTGTTCCATATAGGTGCCGGGCACCACGTTAAAGGTTACCCAACCGGCTATGCCGCAGTCAAGGGCAGCAACCGCCTGTGTGAATGACTGGAAGTTGGTGGTGCTTACCGGTGCGGAAGGATCAATGGTGTAGTTGCCCGACATCAGCGGGGCATTCATGTTCACGTGCGCAGGTACGGAATAAGCCGTATCGCCGCCGCAAACCACCAGGCAACGGAAATAGTTTTCCATTGTCAGCTCTGTCCTGAACTCTTTTACATAGCGGGTTTCGCTAATGCCGTGCCAGGGGCCCGCAGTTGTTTTGGCGGCCTGCCACAAATACGTTTGCCCGCCACCGGTAGTATTGCCTGTAAGGGTAAGATCCACCATGGATCCCATGCAGATATTATTATCCGGGTTAGCCACGGCCGTACCTGCATTCGGGGGCGCCACACAGGGCGGAATGGATATTTCAAAAGCGCCCATATCCGGGGTGGTGGTGCTGCGGGCAGTGCCCTGTATGTCAATGGCCACGCCTTCGGGCGTGCCGGTATTATCCAGCGGCGCTATTACAGGGGCCAGGTTGCCATTGGGCATGTCGGCATACACGGGGTCCATGCTAATGGAGTGCCCATCCTGGAAAGTATTGGCTTTCCAGTCGGCCAGGGTGGCCTGGTTGCCGCCATAGTAGCCAAAGTAGTTTTGGCTGCCGCCACCCTGCACATATACGTCATTGTAATCGGAGGTGAAGTCGGCATTGGAGGTACCCACGTAAATACCGGTTTTGTTACCGGTGCCGCCACGGGTAATCGTAATAATGTTGTCAAAGCAACGCACGCCGGCCACGTCGCCTGTTACATAAAAACCACGGGTGTAACCGGTGGCGGTGCTGGCTGCATTATCCAGCGATACCGTGTTATGATAATAGTAGGTATTATCTGTGTAGTAGTTATTAATACCGTAGATGTAACCATCGTGATTAATGTTATACACAATGTTGTTCGTTACCAGGTTTTCCGCACCGCCGTTAGCGCTGGTGTACTGGATGTACAGCCCGTGGAAATCATCGGTGCTGCCGGCGTCGGCGCCATAGGCGTTAAAGATGCGGTTGCGGGTTATCAGCAGCTTGTTGCTGGCTTCATAGGTATTGATACCGCTTAGCGTATAGCTGCTGTTCGTACGCGCAGGACGCGTAATGCTGTTACCTTCTACAAGGGTGTTGGTGGTGTAGCTGATGCGGATGCCGCTGCTATAAAAATCCTTCACCAGGTTATTGGTGATCCTGTTGTTCAGCAGCATCATATCCTCATCTCCTACCAGCGTAATACCGTAGTAGCCGCCGGTAACCGTATTGTGGTCTATTACGTTGGCATCGCACAGGGTAGCGCCGTAACCGGTAGCACCGTCTTCATCGGCATTGATCACGATGCCCGCATAGCCGGAGGAGGTGGATTCCATATCCGTAATGATCTCGCACTTGCGGATGGTGTTGCTGTCGGCATTGCTGATCAGCTGCACGCCATAGCCATAAGAGCCCGCGCCGGTGGCATCGATCTTCAGGCTGTCAAAAGTCACATGGTCAGTACGGCGCAGCTTTATTACGGCTCTTTCATCTGTGTTATCCGAGCTGAAAGCAATGGTGTTGCCGTTGCCTTTAAATGTTACGGTATTGATGGCAGAAGCGCCGGGTATAGAGTCCAGGATCAGCTGCTCATTATAAGGCGTGCGGCCGGCTACCACATTAAACACTACCGGCCCCGCAATACCGCATTCCAGCGCGGATTTGGCAGCGGCAAAGCTCTGGTAGTTCTTGGGCGTGCTGGCGGGCGCATTCTTATCAATGGTGTAGGTATCGCCGGGCAGGGCCTGTGTTACGGTAAGCAGCACGGGAGTGGAATAAGCGGTGTTGCCGCTGCAGGTTACCGCTACACGGTAATAGGAAGTAACGCCTGCTACAATAATAGTATCGGGGTTGGTTAGCGCGCCGCCCAGGTTCGTGAACGGACCTGCGGCAGCGGCACCTACCTGCCACTGGTAAGTTTGTGTTAAACCTACGGAGTTACCGGTAAGGCCCAGGGCCACACGGCTGTTCACACACACGGGCGTAGCGCCCACGGTAGCAGTGCCCGGGGTAGGCGGCACGGTGCAGGGCGGCGGCGTAAATTCATACGCGCCAATATCCGGCGTGGTAGCGCTGCGCGCTGTGTTATTAATATCGGTGGTAACACCTGCGGGCATACCGCGGTTATCTATTGACGCATTTACCGGGCTGTAATTGCCGGTAGATGTGGAAGCGTACATGGGATTGGAAGCCAGCGAGCCGGCGTCCTGTGTGCTGGCAGCCTGCCAGTTGGCCAGCGTGGCCTGGTTGGCAGAGAAGTAACCGGTAAAGGCATTGGTTACGCCGGGCGCAATAAACAGGTCGTTCCTGTCAGATACCACCGTGCTGGTGGTGTTGCCAAAGTACAACGCATGCTTTTGCCCGGGACCGCTGCGGGAAATGGTAATAATGTTATTGATGAAGTTAATACCATCTATACGGCTGCTGGTGAAATAAAAGCCCCTGGTAACATAAGAGCTGCCGGAAGCGCTGCCATCCAGCGCCAGGGTATTGTGATAATAATATACATTATCGGAGCTGCTGTTATAAAATGCATACACACTGCCGCTGCCGGTAATGTTGTACATGAGGTTATTGCTCACAATATTTTCCAGGGAGCTGAGCGCATCCACACTGGTGAGGTACACGCCGTAAAAATCGTCTGTACTTGCAGGATCGCCGCCAAACGGATCTGTGAAGCGGTTCTTGCTGATGCTGTCTTTTGTGTTCAGGTTGGTGAGGTACACGCCGTAAAAATCATTTACGTCGGTACGTGCAGGGCGGGTAATGGTATTGCCGCTGATCAGCGCATTAAAGGAATAGCTGATATAAAAACCATAGTAGTAGAAATCTTTTATAGTATTACCCGTAAAGCGGTTATTGCCGTTGGCGAAATTGCTGTTGCCTACCATGGTAACGCCATAATAGCCGCCGGTAATCGTATTATTGCTGAAGGTATTGCCGTCACATTTGGCCTCTCCTGTTCCGGTGGCGGAGGTGGCAGAGGCGCTGATAACAATGCCTGCATAGTTGGTAGAGCTGGATGTGGTATTGATATTGATGGTACAGTTGTTCACGGTGTTGGAGTCTGCATCGTTCAGCAGTTGCATGCCAAAACCATATTCGGAGGAAGTACTACCTCCGGCAGTAATCACCAGGTTGTTGAATTGAATGTGATCTGCACCATCCAGCTTAATAACAGCCCGTTGGCTGCCGTTAG
Organism: Chitinophaga sp.; assembly: GCF_035761305.1. Classification (GTDB taxonomy): domain Bacteria; phylum Bacteroidota; class Bacteroidia; order Chitinophagales; family Chitinophagaceae; genus Chitinophaga. Next base: position 8,563 of record NZ_DASTRI010000103.1, read on the forward strand.
CGGAGGTGTAGGAAAGCGTTTGCCCGTTGCCGTTAAACGTGATGGTGTTGGTGGCGGAAGCCCCGGGTACCGGCAACATGTTCAGCTGCTCATTATACGTGCCGCTGCCTGCTACCACGTCAAAAACCACCGGGCCGTTAATGCCGCACTTGATGTAGTTATAAGCGTCGTTAAAAGAGTTAAAGTTATGCGTTCCCGCAGGATCGGTGGGGTTAGCTTTGTTAATGAAGAAATTACCGGCTACCAGTGTGGGCGAAGCCACAAATACGCTGGCAGACGGGGCTGACAAACCGGTATTGGTACACGTAACCATGCAACGGTAATAAGTGCTGGCAGGTTGCGTGGCGGTAATGCCGGAAGTGGTATCGTTGGGAATGTTGGTCCAGGTGGTATTGTTGGCGGAGGATTGCCATTGGTACTTTAAGCCCGAAGCTACCGTAGCGCCGGTAAGGCTGAGGTTAAAGCTTTCATTTAAACACACGCTGCTTACGCTGGCTACCGCAGTGCCGCCGTTAGGCGTGCCGGTACAGGCCGATGCGGGCGTCCAGGTAAAAATGATATTCGGACGGGTAGTAGCTGTGCCGGATGTACTGGTGGTAGTAGTACCGCACAGGCTACCCTGGTTGTCCGTTACATAGGAGCGGGATGCATTGAAGGACAGGCCCGTTGTCCAGGGTATTGTTGGATTGGCGGTCCAGTCATCGCCGCCGTTACATGCTTCTACGATAATATTATCCGTACCGTTCCAGAAAAAGCCCGTGGTAAAAGCAAAGGTATTAACGCCTGTTACCGGCTGGTAGTCTGCCGGGCCGTATACCGGGCTGCCGGTAGGCTCCCAGGTAGTGGCGCCCAGGGTGCTTAATGTAGTGGTAGCAATTTTCAGCGCATATTGTTCTACAACACCGGCATCGTTCAGGTCTGTTACATTGAACTTGATTGCAGTGATCATACCGGGGCCCATGCCTGCTGCGGTAAGCTCGGCGGCGCGGAACAGGTATTGCGCACGGCTGCCCTCATAATAATCCTGCAAAGGACAGGGATAAGAGAAGGTGGAACCATTGCCTGTAGTACCGGTGCCAATGCTGATGTCTGTTTGCGCCGTTGAACGGGCAGCCAGCAAAAGCAGGCAGCAGCACAAAGGCGCTATTTTAAGCAGCTGTGTAAAAATGAATTTTCTCATAAAGCAAGTTTTTCGCAAAATGATTGGGTTGATAACATTTCAATTCTTTATCTGTTTTGGTTGATGTTTATATGGGTGGCGGTTATCGTTCCCAGGTGATCCAGGCCTTACCATCCCTTGCGCTTACCATATCATAGCGCTTTGGCCCTGTTTGCACCAGGTAAAAACCATTGGCGTCTATAAGCTTGCTGATGGTTTTTGCAATAGGCGCTGTTTCCGGCGGATAGGTACCCAGGTCGCCCAGGTAAGTGAATGTTACCCGGCCATCTGTTTTGAATGCAGGGTTAAATGCCGGTCCATAGGACAATGCGGGCTGCTGATCGCCGGTTTGGGTTACAAAGCCCAGCAGGTCATACGGGCTGCCGCCGCTGGTGCCAAACTTCGGCCAGTAGCCCATGAAGTAATAATCCGGCAGCGTGGTAACCTGGTAAGCGTCTTCCACACCGTTTACATGAAAGCCGTATAATGAAACCCAGTACTCCTGGTCAAGTCCCTGCTGCCACCAGCGTTGCGCAGCAGTACTGTCTACTGACAATGGGCGGGCAAAGCCGCTGATGGTAAAGCTGCTGCTGCCTGCGTTGCCTTTCAGGGTTTGTGTGTTCTGGTTCCAGGCTATGCCATCCAGGCTGGCAATGGTGGTAGCGCCGTCTGTAAATGCAGGTGATAATGCAATGCCGGTGGGCGTATAATAAAAACCTACCTGTACTTCCTGTGTGCTGCCATTGGCGTCTTTCCAGGAAAAGGTGATGGTATGGGCATAGATATTTGCCTTTATTTCATACTGGGTACCGGAAACGGTTATACGCTTAAAGTAGGTAAGGAACCTGGCAATGTTCTCAAACGCGCGGTTACGCTGCAGGCTGGTATATGCTTCCTGCTCCTGCTGCGTGGCCTTTACCATATATGCCTTGCTGTTATGCAGCCGGCCGGTGAGCAGTATGCTGTCGCCCGCGATGCCGTCCAGGGAAAACTCAAAGTCGGAGCTGAGGCCCAGGCCGTAAGCACCGCCGTTCACGCTGCCGTCAGGGTCGCAAAGCAGGTGTATATAAGAATAGGTATCAAACAGCAGTGCGGGCTGCTGCAAGGCTTTCAGCCGGTAGCTGCTCTCTTTCAGCTCAACGGAAGTAGCAGCGTCAAAGTCGGAGAACATGGTTACCCGGTTGGCGTCATTAAACCGGCAGTAAAAACTGAACACGCTGTTAGGTACACCGGACGGGTATACCAGCAGCTTCCAGCCGTACGGGGCGTTTACCATGGCCTGCTGGTATTTGGCCAGGGTTTCGTTCAGCCGCTCGTCCGGCGATTTATCGAAAATGGGATCGTCCTCTTTTTTACATGCGGAAAAAGCAGCTACGATCAGTAAAAAATATAACAGGTAACGTTTCATAATATTGCTTTTACCTTGTAAGTGCTTACGCGGGCGCTTACAGCGTGATTTATCAATACAGCAGCTTCACGATCTCTTTACGCGTTCTGCTTTGCAGGCTGTAGAAATCTATTTTCCACACGGTTTTGAAATAGTCTACTACCATTGCTTCCTTTTTACGCAGCCTTGCCTGTGCATCTGCCTGGCTGGTGCCGTTAATGCTGGCGCCGGGCGGTATGCTGTTCACGATCACGTCAAAACCGCCCCTGCCCTCTGTTAGCATAATGGAAATCATTTCCACAAAATCATCGTCGTAGCCCGACATGGCATACGCGGTCACAAACCCGTCGCGGCGGGCCTCGTAATCAGAAATGTTATTCCAGTTACCGGTGTACAAACCGGCAGTTATGCGCCTGTATTCCTGCGGGTACATTACGTTCTGGTGCAGGATGTGCCCGAACTCATGCTCTATTACATGAAACATCTGCTTTACGGTAGCAGAGTCGCGGGGCTCATAGCCGGGCATGTTTTTGGTGCGGAACTCGTTGAGCAGGTATAACACTACTTTGCGCCCGCCTTCTGCAGTACCCAGCGTAATGGTGCCGTTGGCGTTCCAGCTGGCGCTGCCCGAAAGGATGAAGAACTTGGGGCTGTATTGCTTGAAGAAGATCTCTCCTGCTTCTGCTATATAGGTATTGATCCACACCTGCTTAATGGCCGACATAACCGGTATCACCTTTTCTTCCTTCGGCGGCACCAGGGTTTTGCCCAGCTCAAATTCAAACTGGTCCCATTTATACTTCACCGCAATGTTGTAAGGCTTTGTAAGCGTGTCGTACAGCCACTGGTCCAGCGGGCTTTTAGCCCAGGTATCGCCGCCCAGGCCGGGAATGTCTTCTATATTGCCCAGGTCATCATCCTTGGAGCAGGCTGCCAGGAAAGCGAGTGATAAGCAAAGCAGGAGTATTTTTACTGGTTTCATTTTAATACGGTTTATGGTTGTTGCCTAACGCGGATTCAGCTCAATGCCCGATGTGGTGGCCGCCTGCGGTATCTGCAGCACGCGGCGTTTATCATCGGGCGTAAGCACCAGCGTTTTCCCGTCGGCGGTATAATGGGTTACCTGCATCTTGTAGCGTTGTATATCAAACCAGCGCATGCCTTCCTGTATAAACTCAGCGCGTTTAAAATCCAGGATGGTTTGTATAAGACCGGCCTTTACATCGGATATGCCGTAGTACTCCCTGATCTTAGCGGTAGTTATGGCATAGGCGGATGCATTGTACTGGACAATCCTTTTGCTGGCAAACAGGTTCAGATCCTGCAGCACGGCATTGGTATTGCCCAGGTAAGCATTGGCCTCCGCGCGGTTAAACAAAACTTCTTCCGTTGTGAACAGCGGCGTCATTACATAGGGATCGCCTATTTCCGCGTTTACAGATGCCTTTACAAAGTATTCGGAGAGCTTGGGCACAAAGTAGTCCTGGTTGCCATAGTAGTACACAGGGTACACCCACCGGCCGCCGGTTACATTGTAGGTAAGTATGTTAATCTCATGCGCATAATCGAGCCCGTAACGGTAGCGTGCACCGTAACGGCCGTAAAGGGAGGCGGTTTCCACCAGCAGCAGGTTGGCATTTTCCGTGGCCAGCGTGTACTGGTTCCACAGCTGTTCCGGCGACATGCTGGCATAGGTAGTGTTCCAGGGCCGCATGTTGCTGGCAAGGTCGTTATTCGGGAACACCTGGCTGGCATAGCTTACCACCTTTTCATAATCTTTTTTGAACAGGTAAAAACGGGTGGCAAAAGCATAGGCGGCAGCCCGGTTAAAGTGATAACGCGGAACCGCGTAGCCATCATCGCTGATAAGGGGCAGCCCTTCCAGCAGATCTTTTTCAATCATCTCATAAACATAGGCCACTGTTTTACGCTCATACTGTTTAAACACTACTGTTTCCGGCACTGTAACATAGGGTATGCCGGGGTCGGAGGCCGCGGTAGCCGCATCGTAGAATTTGGAGAAAAAGGTTACCAGCATAAAGTGCGCATAGGCACGGGCAACCAGGGCCTCACCACGCTGCCGGCGGTATGCTTCCGTATTGCCGGCCTTGTCGCAGGCCTCCAGCGCCAGGTTGGCTGCGGCAATAGCTTTATAGCAGGCGTCCCAGTACGCTTCCGGCGAGTCTTCCTTATCGTTGCGTACGTCATTGAACAGGAAAGGATCTTCATTTACCCGCTCTACCTGTCCTACTCCTTTATCGGCAACGTTGTCCGACATGGCTTCGCAAAAAGTGATGTAACTGGATTTCGGGTAGGCGGTGCCTAACAGGCGGCTCACCTTTTCAGGGGTGCTGAGGTCCGTCCGTGTGCTGTCCGGCACCTGCTCCAGGTATTTCCTGCAGCTGGTAAAGGCCAGCAGCCCGACAATCACAGATAAGATCATACGTTGTTTTATCATACTGTCCTCTTTTTATATTCCGACTTTTAATGAAAGCGTAAATTGTTTTTGTATAGGCTGCGCCACCCCGCCGGAGTTAAAGAATTCCGGGTCCTGCCCTTTCAGCTTTTTATCTGCATATATCAGCCAGGGGTTAATGGCAGCGGCAGTAACAGCTGCATTGCTTAACCCGATACGTTTGATCAGCGGTTGCGGCACCTGGCAGGTGAGCGATATTGTTTTCAACCGGATAAAGTCGCCTTTGGCTACTCTTTCCGTAGAATAGTTGTAGTTGTTGTAAGGATGTGCGCCGGCAAAAAGCAGCTGCTCAAAAGCATCGGCAATGGACGGCACCTGGGTTGATTTTTCATCGCCCTGCATTACCCAGCGGTCGTAGAACTCGCGGGGCATGGCATCCAGGTCGGAGTAGCTGGTTTTAAAAGCCGGGTACAGGCGTATTTTGTTACCCCACTGGTAAGTGAAAAAAACATTCAGCGAAAGCGCCTTATAGTGGAAGGTGTTAGAGAACCCACCGGTTACCGGCGGATCTACCGGGCCTTCATATACCAGGTAACTGGTGTTCAGGTCCTGCAGGTACACGTCGGATTTATTTTCCCCATGCTCGTTCACAAAGGTGGGCACGCCGGTGTAACCGTCCAGCCCTTTGTACTGCAGTGAGAACAGGCTGCGTACAGGGTAGCCTTCCCTGTTACCGCCTTCTGCTACTACCAGGTCAAAAATGGAAGGAATGTTCTTTGCGTTGGTGATCTTATTGGTGTTGTACCCGAAGGTGAGATTAGTGCGCCAGCCCCAGTTCTTGCGCCGGATGATCTCTCCTCCTATCATTAATTCCACGCCTTTGGAGCTCATGTCGGCATAGTTGGCGGCTTTCATTACTTCCCCGCCTATGCCGGATGTTTTGATAATGCTGATCAGGTCAAAGCTGCGGCGGGTGTACAGATCCATGTTCAGCGTTAAGCGCCGGTCAAACAGGCCCGCATCCACACCTATATTGGTGGTGTATAATTTTTCCCATGTAAGATCATCGTTTTGCAGGTGGGCCAAAGCAATCACAGACTCCACCTCGTTCAGGTGCGGCCGGTTGGTGTTGATAGTCTGGTACACAATGTTGGAGTTGGTGGCAGGCCCCATACTGGCAGTAAGGCCATAACTCGCCCTTAGCGTCAGGTAGTCAACCACGTTTACCCGTTGCATAAAAGCCTCCCTGTCCATATTCCATGAACCTGCCACGCTCCAAGTGGGCAGCCAGCGCGCTTTGCGCGACTGACCAAGACGGTTTGAACCATCATACCGTGCAGTGCCTGTGAGGTTATACCGCTCATCAAAGGCATAAGTGCCGGTTGCATAAAAAGCGGCAAAGCGGTCATAGTCTTTGCCCATGCCGTAATAAGGGAAATTCCCCTCTATGGTTTGTTTAAGGATACGGTAGTCAATGAAAGGTACACCGCCATTATTATACTGGTAGCCGTAGCCGGTATTGGAAGCAGCCTGGCGGTCGGCATACTTTACCTGCTGGCCCAGCAGCACATTTATATTGTGCTTACCGGCAAAAGTGTTGTTATAAGTGATGCTGTTGCGGAAATCATAGTTCACCAGCTGGTCTTCAGATCGGTTGTAAAAACCGCCGTAAGGCAGCACTACAATGGGCTGCCCGTCGGGGTTATCGGGATCACGGTACAGGAACTTGTTGTTTTGTGCAATGGTGGCATTGTCTGCAGCGCGATAGGCATTGGCCATGTTGGCGTTTTCCGTGATCTGGTGCTCGCGCGATGATTTTACATACCGTAACGCGCCTACGAACTCATAGCGCAGGTGGTCATTGATCTTAAAATTCAGATCGCCCTGCAGGCGCAGGTCAATCATGTTCAGGCTCAGGTAATTGTTCTGCAGCTCGTTAATGATGTTAAACGGTGCGAAATTTCGCCTGAAATATTCCAGGTTGCCCTGTTCGTCGTAAGCTGTTAAGGTGCGGCTGGTGTTAAGGGAGTAGCTGAACGGGTTTATATCAAACTCGCGGTCATACTGCCCTTCCACCGGGTTGCTGGTACGCGAAAGCGCGCCGGGGGCGCGTTGCTGGCGTACGGAACCTAAAGTGGAGAAACCGGCGGAAAGCCGGTCGGAAAACTTGTAGTTATTGCGGTAGTTCAGCGTGTACCGCGTTACCTTATCCCCGATGGTCCACCCGTTATCGCTGTAGTAGCTGGTTGAAAAATAAGACTGCGATTTTTCGGTGCCTGCCGATATGCTAATGGAGTGCTCCTGTATAAAATTGTTCCGGAACAGCAGGTTAAACCAGTCGGTATTGGCGCGGCCGTAACGCATCAGGAAGGCGCGCATGGCTTCGGGCGTATTTTCCAGCGGCACATTGCCGTTGTCGTCGCCGTTCAGCCTTTCGTACATTTTACCAAACACACCAACATCTCCCCGGGAAAGAATGTCGGAGCTGAGAATGCCTTTACGCTCCAGCTCTCCCAGCACAGACATTTGCTGCGCTGAGTTCATGATATTAAAGTCGCCATAAGTAGGCTTCAGCTGTGTGCTGAAGTTGCCGGTGTATGTTACTACGGGTTTACCTACACGTCCTTTTTTGGTGGTGATCACTACTACGCCGTTCATGGCGCGTGCGCCGTATAACGCCGTAGCAGCGGCATCTTTCAGGATGTCGAAGCTTTCAATATCGTTTGAATTAAGGCCGGCAACAGCAGATCCCAGCAAGGTGGTAGGGTCACCGCTGGACAGCTGATCATTGGATATGTTCACTACATCTTCCAGCACTACCCCGTCTACCACCCATAGGGGCTTATTATCCCCGTTAATGGAGGTGGCGCCGCGTATGCGCACCTTGGGGGCAGTACCAAATGTGCCGGACACGTTCTGGATGGCCACACCGGCAACGCGGCCTTCCAGCATACGGCTTACATCCACCACGCCATCCATTTTGGCGTCTTCCATTTTCAGGCGGGTGGCTGCGCCGGAAAATTTGTTCTTGTCGATATTCTGGAAGCCGGTTACTACTATTTCATTCAGGCGTGTGGGCTTTTCCGTTAACTTAACCGTTAGCAGCCCGCCCCTGAACTGTGCCAGGCTGCGCTCCTCCTGCTTATAGCCGGTGCCGCTGAACACCAGTGTGGCATTACTGTTAATGCGTTTCAGCTCAAACTCGCCTTTTTCATTGGTGATGGTGCCGCGGGTAGTGCCCTTTACTCCAATGGAAATACCTATCAGCGGCTCGTTTTTTCCGGATGTTACCACGCCTTTCACATCAATGGTTTGCTTTTGTTGTGGCGTGGTAATGGCGGTGATGGATAAAGACTCCACAGGCCGTGACTGTTTCCGCTCGCTCCTGCGGATCACAACACGGTCGTACACTACGGAGTAAGACAGCGCATACGGCGTAAGTAGCTTGTCGAGCAGCGCGCCTACCTTTTCATCATGCGCATGCAGGCTTACCCGGTTGGCTTCCAGGGCTTCGGTGTTTACATACACAAACGAGATAGACGCCAGGTCGGAAATCCTTTCCAGCGCTTCTTTCAGCACTACATCCTTTAGTTCTATCGTTATCTTTTTGTCAAGCGCATTCTGTGCGCTCTTTACGCCTGCTGCCGGGCTTTTTACGGCGCCCAGCAATAACAGGAGCATCCATGATAATTTAAAAAAGAGCCTCTTTTTAATGTGCATGTTTCACTTTGTTGTATATTAGCATTTAGTGCAGGCAACAGGGCATACCTTCCCCGTTGGCGTTCCGCAGTTAAGCAAAACACCTGTACCGTTCAGGAAATAGGAAGTCCGTCCCGGCCCATCAGAGAGCCAGGCAATAGTTTAGCAGCTGTAAAACAGCGCAACGTTTTTACGGATTATTAACCTTGTAAATAATGTTTGACTAACCGGGTATCGGTTGCCATAATAATAGCTCCATCATTTGATTAGTTTTTGGTTGACTCTAATTTTCTTGTATTACTTCTATTATGCACAACTGCGCAGTACCGGGCAAAGGCTGCCCATTCCGGTTATTTAAAGAAACCAGAAAACAGTAAATTCTCTGCAAAACAGGGCTTTCCGTTGGATTAACGTTTACGGTTAATGATTACCCGGTTTTTCGCATAGGGAATGTTTCATACTGGCGATTGAGTTTGGTTTTCAGTTTCAACTAGGTTGTTTCTTTGCTGTGTTATTTGTTGCAGCCTTTTCTATAAACAGCTGCCACCGGATATTGTGTAGCTGTTGGTACTACTGTCCTTACGAATATTTGCGTTTAATGATATTGCAATTAATGTAAGTGCCTTATCTATATCATCGGTTGTGTTAAAATCTCCGTTGAATATACAGCGGCGTATTCTTTCATCGGTATTAATGGTGGTATTGTAATACCGTTCCAGGTCTGCCACTACCTTATCCAGCATTACGCCTTTGTACAGGAACCTGCCGGAACGCTTCTGCGCATAAAAGCGGGCA
>NZ_DASTRI010000104.1:0-6666 GCF_035761305.1 Chitinophaga sp.
ATATGACCCTTGTCATACACGCCGGTATTGTATTGTACAAATAGCTGCAGCCCTTCCGCTGCTTCGTTAAACTCTATCAACAGGTCGAACTTTACGGCACAGGGGCCTTCTTCCCGGATCTCTTCCGGCTGGCTAATACCAGTGGTGTTACGGTCCTGCGCCTGCTGGTTCTGTAACACCAGCATCACATCAAAGATGGCTGAACGGCTCATGTCACGGCGAACATCCAGGTCTTCCACCAGCCGGTCAAAGGGGTAAGACTGGTGCTCATAGGCTCCCAGCAGCACATCTCTTTCACGGTCCAGCAGCTCTATGAAACTATCGGCGCCGCTGAACTGCGTGCGCAGCGCCAGCGTGTTTACATAAAACCCGATCTGGTCTTCCAGGTCCGCATGATCCCTGCCTGCTACCGGGCTGCCGATGATAATATCTTCCTGGCCGGTATAACGGTAGAAAAGGGCTTTCAGCAAGGCAGACAGGCCTATGAACAACGTGCCCTGGCGATCCTGGCACAGCTTCAGCAGCTTATCCGTTAACTCACGGCCCAGGAAGGTTGATAAACCATATCCATCCTGCTTCATTACCGCAGGACGTATTTTATCCGAAGGCAGCGAACGCACCGGCAGCTCGCCGGAAAGCTGCTCCAGCCAGTAAGCATGATGCCGGCTATATGCTGCTGTTGCCAGCTGCTCCTGCTCCCATACAGCATAGTCTTTATACTGAAGGGGCAGCAGCGGCATCGTAGCATCGCCGCCATTCGTGTACAGCTCATAGAAATGCAGCACATCCCTGCTCAGTACATTCATAGACCAGCCGTCGCTGATGATGTGATGCATATTGTAATAAAACAGGTGTTGCGCTTCATCCAGCCTGAAAAGCATGATCCGGAACAAAGGCCCGGTACTGAGGTCGAACGGCCGGCGGCTATCTTCTTCAATCATGCGCTCAGCTGTTTTGCGGCCTTGTTTGTCGCCGCGCAGATCAACATATGCAAGCTTCACGTTTACCGCGTCTGCCGGCAGCACCACCTGGCGCACTACCCCGCCGGATTCTTCCCTGAACACGGTGCGCAGAATTTCATGACGCGCTACTACCGCCTTAATGGCCTGCCCGTACTTAGAAGGATCAAGCTCACCGGTAAATGGTAAGGTATTAGAGATATGATAGGCAACAGACCCTTTATTTGCAGCCTGTAAAAGCCAGAGCCTCATTTGTGAGGAAGACAGGGGGTAGCTGTCCTGCACAGGTGCAACAGGTATATCTTTGCTGGTTACGGTATGTTCCTTTATGCTTTTAAGGTAGCTTACCAGCCCGTTTTTCCATTCTTTTATCTGCTCCAGTATCTCAGGGGTTAATGCATTCCTGGCGCCTTCAACATCGAGGTTACCATCATCATCCAGCCGGACAATTATATTTAGTTTTCTAAGCGACGTCAAAAATTGGTTCTGATCCATCTTTCAATAATTAAGGATTACAACTATATAGGTGATCATGCGCGGCTGCTGTATCATCCTGCAAAATCATTTTGATCGTAAGCAGGTTCAATAATAGCAGTAGCAATTGTTCTGTTTCCCTTGTAGGGGTTACGGCCGTGTGCAGCCAGCATGTTATCGAGGAAAATGATATCTCCTTTCTGGTAGGGGAACACCACCTTGTTCTGTTCATATGCATTCCTGATCTCTGCATATTCCTGGTAGCTGATCTCTTCACCGTCGGCAAAAAAAGTTTCTGAAGTGAGGTATTCAGCAGGCAGGAAATCGTCGGCCTCCAGGCCCAGCTCTTCGTAGCGGGCGTACTTGTTAAAGAACATCACGTGGTTGAACCAGGTTTCCTCCTGTGATACAGGGTGCCTGTAAATGGCAGGCTTCGTCCATTCAATCACCATCTGGTCTTTTTGTACAAACCTGAACTGAATGTTATTCTTCTTACATATTTCTTCGGCCACTGCTACATCTTCTGTCTGAAACACTTCCTGCCAGGGCATTCCCAGGTCGGGGAAAAGGTTGCGGCGGTACTTCACGCCTTTTTTCCTGAACTTTTCCCTGGTGGCGGGGCTGATGGCTGCAAGCACCCTCCTGGAGTCGGCAATAGGTGTTTCGCCCCCTTCAGCAGCCGGCGTTATGCAGCAGAAAACAATTTTCTTTCCCCACACCCGGCTGTAAGACGACTCGTTATGCATGTTAATGGTACGCTCGTTAGGGTATATGGTGGAAGTGTAGATATTTTTGATAGATTGATCCAGCTCCTTGCGGGGGGAAGACCGGAACATATAGGGCAACGGCTCGGTGTTGAAGCATTTCATGAAGGTGTTAAAGTCCTCCACGGTTTCGATGCCAAAGCCTCTCAGCAATATACCGCCATGCTGTATGAGATCGGCGTCAAAGCTTTCCCTGTTGGCTTGCAGCCATTCAACCAGGTTCACATTGCCAGCAGCCGGCTTTACCAGCAAAGGCAATACCTGCCCGGATTTGCTGTTTAAAGGTGCTTTTATTACAGATGGGTCGTTAATGACAAAAGCAGTTTTTTCTGCCCCGGTAGCGGGACTGGTTACAGTGTTTTCCATATTTTAAAAAGATTAAGTGATTGTTTTAAGAAGTGGTATTGCCGGGGCTTCAGATCAGATCCTGATCCGTTCTTTCTCACCGCTGCAGGCAGTGTCGGCTACGCTGCTGAACCAGCCGGCATTCAATATTTCGTTGGCTAAATTTTCTATAGTGGGGTTTTCAAACATCTTACGTACGCTGATAACAATGCCGTACTCCTTTGATATTTTCGAGAGTATTTTAATGGCGCTGATGCTGTTACCGCCCAGCTCTATGAAATTATCCCTTATGCCTATTTTCTCCTGGGTATTGAAAACCTGCTGCCAGATATTCACCAGCTCTTCCTCCACTTCATTGCGGGGCGCTACATAAGCAGCACGGGTAGCCAGTCCGTCGGGCACAGGCAGGGCGTTCTTGTCTACTTTGCCATTTACGGTGAGCGGCAGCGTGTCCAGCTGCATAAAATTCACCGGCACCATGTATTCGGGCAGCACTTTCAGCAGCTGCTCCCTTAAAGCAGCGGCGTCTACCAGCTGGTGGCCGGTAAAATACCCTACCAGGCAGGTGTTGCCGTTACCGGCGGGTTTTGCCAGCACCACCGCAGCGGCCACTCCGTTAACAGACAACAAAGCCTGCTCTACTTCTCCCAGCTCTATCCGGTAGCCGTTTATCTTCACCTGGTCATCGGCGCGGCCCAGGTATTCGATATTGCCATCGGGCAGCCAGCGCGCCAGGTCGCCGGTACGGTATAAGCGGGCGCCGTTCTCAAAAGGATGTTCGATGAAACGGCTCTTCGTCAGCTCTTCTTTATTAACATATCCGCGCGCCAGCTGTGTGCCGCCCAGGTACAGCTCCCCGGTTACGCCTACGGGTACAATACGCTGATGGGCGTCCAGGATATAAGCCTGCATGTTGCTGATGGGTTTTCCGATCAGTACCGTATCATTGCCGCCTGTTTCCAGCGTTTCCACAATACAGCCTACCGTAGCTTCCGTAGGCCCGTACTCGTTATAAATGACCATAGCCGTATTCAGCGACTGCAGGGTGGAAATGTGCTGCTGCTTCAAAGCCTCTCCGCCGGTGATCACCTGGTTCACCGGGCTTGGGCGGCCTGTATGCTGCAACAGGTCGATATGTGAAGGGGTGCATTTTACAAAGTTTACGCCCGTGGTACCATAGAATATATCTTCCAGCATATCGGCGGCGTTCATTTCCTGCGGGTAAACCACCAGCTCACCTCCGCAAAGGAAAGCCCCGAAAATGCTGGTTACCGTAAGGTCAAAAGAAAGAGAAGTGAACAACGGCAACTTGTATCTTTTCCCGGGAGTGTTAAAATACTTTTCCGCACAGTAAGAAAGATAGTTGTACAGGCTACCATGCTCTATCATCACTCCTTTAGGCTTTCCGGTAGAACCGGATGTATAGATCACGTAAGCAAGATCGCTGCTGCTTACCGGTTTAAAAAACGAAACCTTCCTGGCATTGCTGACAATGGCGTCCAGTATATCGGACAGCATATCCTCATCTATCACGGCTTTGGCGCCACTGTCTTCCGTTATGTAGGCAATGCGGTCTTCCGGGTAAGAAGGATCTATGGGCACATAGGCGGCTCCTGCCTTCAGCACGCCCAATATGGCGGGCACTGTCCATTCGCTTCTGGCCAGCTTAATGCCTATCACATCATTGTTATGGATGGTATAGTGGCGGTGCAGATAGGCGGCTACCATATCCGACAGCTCATCCAGCTCTTTATAGCTGAAAGAGATGTTGCCGTTGCTTAAGGCTGTTCTTTCGGGGTACAACATTACTGTTTCCTTGAACAGATCGAGCCAGGTGGCGCCCCTTGGGTAAGCTGTTTCAGTTTGATTGAATGCTGTGGTGAGCAGCTGCTTGTCTGCTTCCTGTATATAATCCAATGCATACAGCGGTAGCTCTGGATGAATAACCACCTGTTCCAGCAGCTGCTGGTAATGCATGATCAGGCGTTCAATAGTAGCTTTGTTATAAATATCTGTATTGAACTGAACATACAGGTGAAGGCCATCCTCCCTTTCTATAAATTCTATAAGCAGGTCAAACTTTGTAGCGCAGGCCCTTACTTCGTTGATGCCATTAACAGGATTAACCAGGTGCCCTTCATTCACGGCGGCTTTTCCCTGCTGGTTCTGGAGCACCATCATTACATCGAAAACGGGGGACCGGCTCATATCGCGCTGCAGCTCCATATCTTCTACCAGGCGGTCAAAGGGGTACATCTGGTGCTGGTATGCCTGCAATGTTACGTCCCTTACGGCTTCCAGCAGCTGGAAAAAATTATCCGATCCACTGAACCTTGTTCTGAGGGGCAGCATGTTTACGTAAAAGCCGATCTGGTCGGCCAGCTCTGCGTGCTCACGGCCGGCTACCGGGCTGCCGATAATAATATCTTCCTGCCCGGTATAGCGGTAGAACAAAGCTTTCAGCACAGCCAACAGTCCCATGAACAGGGTGCTTTGACGCGACTGGCAGCGTTCGGCGAGTTGACCGGCGAGCTGCTTGGGCAGCAGCGTAAAAAGCTCCATACCCTGATGCGTCATGATCGGCGGCCGTGAACGGTCTGCAGGCAGCGATAAAACGGGAAGTGTTCCGGAAAGCTGCTCGCGCCAGAAACGCTGGTGTTGCTCGTAACGGTCCGTCTGCAGTTCCGACTGCTGCCAGGCGGCATAATCTTTATACTGCATGGGAAGGGCGGGCAATACAGCAGGAGCGCCTTTTTCCAGCCCTTCATAGCATTCCAGCACTTCCTTTGCCAGAATGCCCAGCGACCAGCCATCCCCGATAATGTGATGAATATTAAAATGGAAGGTGTAGGCATGAGGCCCGGTTTTTACCAATAGCGCCCGTAACAAGGGGCCTTTGCCGAGATCGAAGGGAAGGGCGGCATAAACGCCTATATGCTCATTCACCTCATATGGAGATTTCCCTTCCATGTTTTCATACGCCAGTTTGAACGCAGCCCGGGCTTCGGGCAGCACTACCTGCCTTAGCTCGTTGCGCTCATCTTCCCTGAAAACGGTGCGCAATATTTCATGCCGGTTCACCACCTGCTGTATGGCCTGTTCCAGCAGCTCTTTTGAATAATCGCCTTCCAGCATTACCTGGTTAGGCATATGATAGGCCAGGGAGCCTCCTTCGAGCTGGCTCAATATCCATATTCTCCGCTGACCATCGGACACAGGATAGTCAGCCGCTTCAGGCAGCACAGGTATCTTTCTGTAGTCTGCCTGGTTAAGAGATTTTTTAAGGTAGCTGACCAGGGAGGCTTTGTGTTCCCTGATTTCTGTGATCATACTTTCTGTCATGGCGTCATCTTCATACTTCAATACGATGTCGTCATCTACAACAGAAAGGAATACACCTCTTTCAGACAGTTTTTTTATTAGTTCCAGCATAGTGAAAAATATTAGGGTTATTACTCTTCAAAAAGACCAAAAGCATCGTTTAATATTTCAACATTCTCAGTGCTGATATTGCCAGATGGCAGCGCTTCCTGCATATGTTGGCTAAAATAATTTTCAGACAGGCTCCTGATATTGGGGCACTCAAAAAAGGTGCTTACCTTCAGCGTGCTGTTGAACGAACGGTTCACTAAAGCCATAATGCGTATGAGCAGCAGTGAGTTGATGCCGATGTCAAAGAAATTATCTTCTATCCCTATCTTCTCTTCCGGCACGCCCAGCACCGAAGCGATAATAGCAGTAAGCCTGGCCTGCGTATCATTTACAGGCGCCACATATCCTGCCCCGCTGTTCAGCCCTGCATGCAGGGGCGCCGGTAACGATTTCCTGTTTACTTTTCCGTTAGCCGTAAGGGGCAGCTTGTCCAGCTGTACATAATGCTGCGGCACCATGTAATCCGGTAAACGTTGCTGTAACCGCTGGCGCAGGCTACGTACATCTATCTCACCTTCGCCTACCAGGTAGGCTACCAGGTAGGGTTCCTGGCCTTCTTCTTTGCGTGCTACCACCACTGTTTCCCGCAGCATGCCGTCCTCCAGCAATGCCTGCTCTATCTCACCCAGCTCTATGCGGTAACCACGGATCTTCACCTGGTCGTCGCTGCGGCCCAGGTACTCAATGGTACC
>NZ_DASTRI010000105.1:0-3625 GCF_035761305.1 Chitinophaga sp.
CACCTGAACCTGTTTCCGCAAAAAGTGTATGATACGGAAATCAAATACTACCTGGCGCACCAGAATGAATATGGCTTACCGCTGGACAGCCGTAAAGCCTACACCAAATCAGACTGGATATTGTGGACGGCTGCCATGACAGATAACCGCGCCGATTTTGATGCGCTGGTAAACCCGGTGTATAAGTTCGCCACGGAAACACCGTCCCGCGTACCCTTGTCTGACTGGCATGAAACCACCAATGGTAAAATGGTTGGGTTCCAGGCCCGCAGCGTGGTAGGCGGCTACTTTATGAAAGTGCTGCGCGACAGAAGATAAGCAGGTATTAAAACATATAACAACACCATGCAGGGGCTGTGCTGTTAAAGCGCAGCCCCTGCCGTATTATGGCGCATTAACCCCTTATTTATGTCGTGTTTGCACGCGGCCTGTTTTGCGCCCTGCACCTACCTTTGCTAAAACAACAGCAAACAAAAAACACTATTTTATGGAAAAGAAAATTGTAGCGCAAAAGATCACCCCCAACTTATGGTTTGATAAAAATGCGGAGCAGGCCGTTAAGTTTTACACTTCTGTTTTTAAAAACTCAAAGATCGGGAGAACCAGCTATTATGGCAGCGAAGGCCGGGAAGTGCACGGCATGCCCGAAGGCACGGTGCTTACACAGGAGTTTGAGCTGGACGGCCAGTCGTTTCTGGCATTGAACGGCGGCCCGCACTTTAAGTTCAACGAAGCTGTTTCATTCATTGTGTATTGCGATACCCAGGAAGAAATTGATTACTACTGGGAGAAACTATCTGAGGGCGGCGATGAAAAAGCAAAAATATGCGGCTGGCTGAAAGACCAGTTTGGCCTGTCATGGCAGGTAGTGCCCCGCATACTTGCCGATCTGCTGGGAGGCGACGCGCAAACATCCGGCAAGGTAATGGCCGCTGTAATGCAAATGAAGAAGCTGGATATAAAAACATTGCAGGAAGCGGCAGGCAAATAGGGGGCGCCCCTGTTTGCTATTTTGGAGCGCCATCTTGTTATACTATCTTTGCCCCCGGAATCAATCATGCAAACAATGAATTTTAACCTGGACAAGATACCCGGGCGCACCAGGCAGCCACGTACCTATGGGCTTACAATGGTTACAGACAAAGGGTTAAGCCTGCAGGAAACAAAAGACCTCCTGTCTGCCGCGGCTCCGCATATAGATATAGCAAAGCTGGCGTTCGGCACTGCGCACGTAACGCCTAACCTGGCAGAGAAAATTAAGATTTATCAATCCCACAATATTGCCGTTTATTTTGGCGGCCTGCTGTTTGAAGCATTCCTGGTGCGCAACCAGTACGAAGATTATGTGAAAGCCATAAAAGAATACGGTATTACGCATATAGAGGTATCAGACGGGTCTATTGATATTCCCCATGCTGAAAAATGCGGTTATATCGAAAAACTGGCAAAGCTGGGTACTGTTTACAGTGAGGTAGGCTCCAAAGATAAGGACCGGCAGCACATTACCCCGCCTTATAAATGGATTGAGCTGATGAAAACAGAAATGGAAGCCGGCGCGCAATATGTAATAGCAGAAGCCCGGGAGTCGGGCACGGTTGGCCTGTACCGCGACTCCGGCGAAGTGCGCGAAGGGTTGGTGCAGGAGATCCTTACAAGAATTCCCCATGAAAAAATCATATGGGAAGCGCCCCGGAAGAACCAGCAGCTGTATTTCCTGGAGCTTATAGGCTGCAACGCCAACCTGGGTAATATTGCCCCGCATGAGGTAGTAGCCCTGGAAGCCATGCGCATAGGGTTAAGAGGCGACAGCTTTCATTTTTACCTGGGAGAATAGTAATAAATTGTATACAGGATGCCCGGCGGCCGTCAATTGCCTGCCGGGCATCCGTTTTCTATACGCGCAAGTCATGCAGCGCTTCGGTTATTCAGATTTAATTCGTATATTTATTGCTATGGCGGCTATAGCACATAACAAACACCTTACCGGCTTTACATGGCATTTTGTGCCAGGTGTAAAGAACAGCTATATCTGCTCTTTTACGGAGTTTTTCCCGTTCTGCCCCGAATTATATTACTTCTCCACATTTAAAGACTTTAACACGGTAGCCCAGGCCTGCAACTGATAAAGGCTTGGGGCTGTTTACCGGTGTATTTCCTGTTTTTTATTCTTAATTAAACCACGTTCGTATGAACCGGGATCGTTCTACAGTTCCGGTAGCAGGTATGGTTACCTTGCTGCTGGTACTGCTTAACGCCATTGTGCTAAGGAATGGATTAATGCTTGGCTGGGAATGGTATTTATTATTGCCTTTTACGGCAATACTGCTGCTGCTTACTGTTGTGCGTAAAAGAAGCCGTGAAAAATAAGCAGCGCTTATAACTGTGCATATTATTTAACTAAAAATATTAATGATGAAAACAAAAAGTATGAATCCTGTTGTGATCACGGAAGAAGATTATAACCTGCTGAAGCCCCTGGCCGGCAGTATGGAGGGAGAGATAATGGAAATGTCGTTAGGCCATGAGCTGAGCCGGGCCATTATTGTAAAGAACGATGCTTTTCCGCCGCATACCGTGCGGCTGAATTCAAAGGTTACGGTATTGAACCTTGAAACAGAGCGGGTTATGAATTTTATGATTGTGCTGCCGGAACAGGCCGATATGGGTAAGCAGCAGGTATCTGTATTAACACCCCTCGGAACCGCACTAATCGGCTTCCGGAAAGGAGAGGAGGTATTATGGCGGGTGCCGGCGGGTTTAAAGCGTTTCCGTATTCTGGACGTATGTAATTCCTAGCTGCTGCAGCAGCATATTCAGTCCGTTATGGACAGGCTGGCGCAAATACCCTTGTATTATACCGCTGCCAGCCTGCCTGACGGGGCGTGACTAAAGGAAATAATTTAATATTCTGTAACTTTATCAACAAAAGTGGGGTCTATGGATATTCTTATTGATTTTGATGGGATTAATGATTCTTCCAAAAAAGAATGGTTACTCCGCACCCTGAAATTAATGGGGATCGGTTTTCAGACAATAGACCGGCCTCAAACCCTGGAAGAATACAACCAGGAGCTGGAAGAGGGCGAAGCGGAGATATTAAAGGGTAATTATATAACTAATGAGCAGCTGCGGAAGGAAATCGCTAAATGGTAACTGTTTGGACACCCCAGGCATCCGCTGAATTAAAGAAAGCCTTCGAGTATATAAAACAGGATTCTCCTGCAAATGCCCTGAAGGCCATTTCTGTTATCGTTGATATTGCCGATAAAATAGCCCTGCATCCGGAAATGTTCCCTGTTGACAGATACAAAAAGAACAACGATGGCAGCTGGCGGGCATTTGAAAAGTATCGTTATAGAATCTCGTACCATATAACGCAAAATGCAATTCACATTGTGCGCCTGCGTCATACCAGCCAATCACCGTTATATTATTAATACAGGTTAACAACTATTGCATTGGCGAATCATGGCTGCTGCTGCAGCCTCCTCAAAATACTATAACTCCTCCTCTCTTCTTTGCTCATCCTGCACCTCTTCCTGTACAGGATCTTCAGTAGGGTAAATCCGTTTCCGGTCCCGTTTGTTCTTCGCTACCAGGAAAACAACCAGCGCAATGGCTAACA
>NZ_DASTRI010000106.1:0-19443 GCF_035761305.1 Chitinophaga sp.
TGCTTTCCGTTGTTGATCATACTGTCCTGCTGCTGTACCAGCGACTCGTAAGAGCGTAGTATCTCGCCGCTGTTGCCTCCTTTGCGGTATTGCTGGTAGGCCGACTGGTAAATGGAAAAGTTACGGCTGTTTATCAGCAGGCTGCTGTCGCACTGGATAATGATGGTATCGCCTTTGGTAAGCCGGTAGTTACTGCTGCCGGCACAGGTATTAAAGAATTTGAGCCTGCCCTGTGCACCGGCGTGCAGTACGGGCAGCAGGCCTGCAAGCAGCAGCAGGCAGCATTTGAGGTACGTTTGCATGGGGTTGAAAATTTTTTATTTCAGGTCTTCGGTAACAATTTCGTCTGCAGGCTGGTAGTTGCTCAATACTTTGATGCGCTCTTTAATACTGTCTATTTTCTCCTGGCTGTGTGTATCGCGTACCCGCTTTTCCAGGTCCATCAGCTCTGTCCTGTAGCGTATGTCGTTTATCAGTACGCGCTGCCGCTCCAGGTTGGCCTGTATGGAGTCCAGCCCGGCGCTGGCCTGCTGCAGCTGCACCATGGCGCTGTCCAGCTTCTTACGCGCTGTTTCCAGGTTGCGCACCGCCTGTTTAAGTCC
Organism: Chitinophaga sp.; assembly: GCF_035761305.1. GTDB lineage: Bacteria > Bacteroidota > Bacteroidia > Chitinophagales > Chitinophagaceae > Chitinophaga. The sequence continues at coordinate 603 of NZ_DASTRI010000106.1, forward strand.
GGCGCTGGAGCCAAAAAGGTTAAATCCAAGGTTAATTACAAGAACGGCAATAATAACAATGAAAAGAATTTTAGGGGCATTCGTGTTCATGGCAGTCAATTGTTGGGGTTATATATTACTTATAACAAATGTAACTCAAAATAATGGAATGGCAGCGCAGCAGCGCCGTTCATAAAAATAACCCGCAACAAAGTTTTGAACCATTATTTTTACGGTCTTTATTGCTAATTAACACGCTATCGTACTATGAGGAAAATGATCGCAACCGCGCTGGTGCTGGCATCCCTGGCCGCCCGGGCGCAAACGGTGGACAAAATCACTGACCCGGTAGACTGGGTAAACCCGCTGATGGGTACCGATTCCAGGGTTAGCTTATCCAACGGTAATACCTACCCGGCTATTGCCTGTCCCTGGGGCATGAACTTCTGGATGCCCCAAACCGGCAAAATGGGCAACGGGTGGGCTTATACTTATGATGCAGAAAAAATAAGAGGCTTTAAGCAAACGCACCAGCCCAGTCCCTGGATAAACGACTACGGCCAGTTTGCCATTATGCCTGTTACCGGCGCCATAAAATTCAATGAAGATGAAAGGGCCAGCTGGTTCTCCCACAAGGCGGAAGTAGCGCACCCTTACTATTACAGCGTATACCTGGCCGACCATGATGTGACCACTGAGATCACACCCACGGAAAGGGCCGCCCGCCTGCGTTTCACCTACCCGGCTACCGACAGCGCCTTTGTGGTAATAGATGCGCTGGACAAAGGCTCTTATATAAAGATCATCCCCGGGGAGAACAAGATCATTGGCTATACCACCAAGAACAGCGGCGGTGTGCCGGCTAACTTCAAAAACTACTTTGTACTGTATTTTGATAAGCCTTTCACCTACCAGGCCACCTTTAACGGCAAAAAGCTGAACAGCGGCGACCTGGAGGCGAAAGACGATCATGTGGGCGCTGTAATCGGCTTTGCCGCTAAAAAAGGAGAGCAGGTGAATGTAAAAGTAGCTTCCTCCTTCATTAGTCCTGAACAGGCAGAGCTGAACCTGCAGCAGGAAATCGGCAACAGCGATTTTGCTGCGGTTGAGCAAAAAGCCAAAGCCGCCTGGAATAAAGAGCTGGGCCGCCTGGCGGTAGAAGGCGGCACGGTAGAGCAAACACGCACCTTCTACTCCTGCCTGTACCGCGCCATGCTGTTCCCCCGCAAGTTCTATGAAATAGACGCTAAAGGCAAGGTAATGCACTACAGCCCGTACAACGGCGAAGTGCTGCCTGGCTATATGTTCACCGACAACGGTTTCTGGGACACTTTCCGTTCTGAATTTCCCTTCTTTACCCTTATGTACCCCACTATGGACGGGCACATTATGGAAGGGCTGGTAAATGCCTACAAGGAAAGCGGCTGGTTGCCGGAATGGGCCAGCCCCGGGCACCGCGACTGTATGATCGGTTCCAATTCCGCCTCCATTATTGCCGATGCTTACCTGAAAGGCATCCGTGGTTTTGATGTGAACACCGCCTACCAGGCCATCCTGAAAAATACAGAAAACGAAGGGCCTTTAACCTCCGTGGGCCGCAAAGGCGTAAAGTATTACAACGAGCTGGGTTACGTGCCCTACGATGTACATATCAACGAAAATACCGCCCGCACGCTGGAGTATGCATATGATGATTTTACCGTGTACCAGCTGGCGAAAGCGCTGAAACGCCCGGCCGATGAAATTGCCCGTTTTGCCAAACGCTGCCAGAACTACCGCAACGTATTTGACCCGGAAACAAAGCTGATGCGCGGTAAGAATAAAGACGGCAAGTTTGAAACGCCGTTTAACCCCTTTAAATGGGGCGACGCCTTTACCGAAGGTAACAGCTGGCATTACAGCTGGTCTGTATTTCATGACGTGCAGGGCCATATGGACCTGATGGGCGGCCGCGATGTATACGCCGGCATGCTGGACTCTGTATTTAAAATGCGCCCGGTGTTTGACGATAGCTACTATGGCGGCGTAATACACGAGATACGCGAAATGCAGATCATGAACATGGGCCAGTATGCCCACGGTAACCAGCCCATACAGCATATGATATACCTGTACAACTATGCCGGCCAGCCCTGGAAAGCCCAGTACTGGCTGCGTGAGGTTATGAACCGCCTGTACCTGCCTACCCCCGACGGGTATTGCGGGGATGAGGATAATGGTCAAACCTCTGCCTGGTACGTGTTTACAGCTTTAGGCTTTTACCCCGTTTGCCCGGGCACAGGACAGTATGTTATAGGCGCGCCGCTGTTCAAAAAGGCCACCCTGCAGCTGGAGAACGGCAAAAAGCTGGTGATCAGCGCACCGCAGAACAATGCCGGTAACCGCTATGTGCAGGAAGTGAAAGTAAACGGTAAAACCTATACGAAAAACTGGTTTGCACACAGCGCATTGCAGCAGGGCGGCACCATCACCTTTACCATGGGCGCAACGCCTAACAAGAGCAGGGGTACTGCGCCGGAAGCAGCGCCGTACTCCTTCTCCCGCGATGAGAAGCTGAAATAATCAGTACTTTTGTAGCACCTTTTAAGGGTTTGAAAAGCGAAGCAGCAGGTAAATACGGTATCTTACCTTGTACCTTGCCGCGTCGTTCTTCAAACCCTTATACATTTCACCATTAACCGTCTTAACTATTTCCTATGGCAAATCCATATATATCCCTGTTAGGTACAGCATGGCGGTTTGCCCGCCGGGAGCGGAAGAAGTATGTACTGGTATATGCCATGTTCCTGTTCGCCAACATTGCCTCCTCCCTTACCCCTTTTATTTTCGGCTGGTTTATAGGGCAGGTGCAGCGCGATACCGGCCGGGTGCTGTACTATACCATGCTGTATGCCGGCGGTTACTTTTTGCTAAAGCTGGCGGAGTGGAGCTTTCACGGCCCTGCCCGGGTAATGGAGCGGCAGCTGGCTTTTAACCTGAGCCGTAACTTTTTACAGGAGCGCTACCACCAGGCATTGCACCTGCCGGTAAAATGGCACCAGGACCATCACAGCGGCGCCACCATTAACCGTATACGTAAGGCATATGAGGCATTAAGGGAATTTTTTGACCGCGGCTTTATGTACCTGCATGCGTTGGCCAAATTCTTTTTTTCCGTAGCGGCCATGCTGTATTTTTCCCCGCTGTACGGCAGCATTGGCATATTGCTGGGCGCTTTCACCATCTGGATCATTTTCCGGTTCGATAAGCCTTTTATCCGCACGCTGGACCAGGTGAATGAACGCGAGCACGTGGTATCTTCCACGCTGTTCGACAGCCTTTCCAACATCATGACCGTTATTACCCTGCGCCTGGAGAAAAGCATGGAAACCGGCCTGCTGAAAAAAGTGCAGCACATTGCCAGCCCTTTCCGCAAAAATGTGAAGATCAATGAATGGAAGTGGTTTTGCGCCGATATGATGGTAACGCTTATCTACTGCGTAATTGCAGCAGGTTACGTGTACCAGCACTGGGAGCCGGGCAAAATATTTTATGTAGCCGGCCTGGTAACCCTGCTGGGATATGTAAACCAGTTTACCAGCGTGTTTCATGATATTGCCTGGCAGTACACTGATATTGTGCAGTATAACACCTACGTGCAAACGGCCGCCAACATCCGCGAAGCGTACCTGCAGCAGCACCGCGCAGATGCGCCTACGGACCTGCCAAACAGCTGGCGCACCATACGGGTAAAAAACCTGAGCTTCAGCCACCGGGAGCAGTATGATGCAGCCCATGCGCCGCAAAGCCTGCACGGGCTTAATATTACCATTGGCCGTGGCAGGCGCATTGCGCTGATAGGAGAGAGCGGCAGCGGCAAAAGCACGCTGCTGGCATTGCTCAGGGGCTTGTACAACCCGCAGCCGGGTATGCAGCTTACAGTAGATGGTGTACCTTACGGCCTGGAAACCATTAATGAAACAGTAACCCTGTTTCCGCAGGAGCCGGAGATATTTGAAAATACCATAGCCTATAATGTTACATTGGGCCTGCCTTTTAGTGAGGAAGATATTATGGCCGTTTGTGAAAGCGCCCATTTTACCGATGTGATAAAGCAGCTGCCCCAGGGGCTGGAGTCCGATATACGCGAAAAAGGCGTGAACCTTTCCGGCGGCCAGAAACAGCGCCTGGCGCTGGCCCGCGGCATACTGGCCGCCCGTGAAAGCGAGCTGGTGCTGCTGGATGAACCTACCAGCAGCGTAGATACTAAAACAGAGGCCATGATATACGATAAGCTGTTCAGGGCATTTGCAGATAAGGCGGTAATATCCGCTATGCATCGCCTGCACCTGCTAGGACAGTTTGATTACGTATATATACTGCGGCAGGGACATATTGTAGATGAAGGAACATTTGAGCATTTACGCGATCACAGCCCTGTTTTCCAGGAGCTTTGGAAGCACCAGAAAGATACGCTGGGCAAACATTACCAGTAACTGAACATTTTGGCATAACATTGGGTTTAATAGACTAAACGAATATTATGATGATCCGCGTTTTGGTATTGGCAGCGCTTTTCGCATGTTTATACGGTTGCGCCGGTTCCCCGTACGCAACCACCAATAAAGCACACAAGCAACAGGCAAAAGCTTTTTCAAAAGTAATACGCCAGCACCCCGAGCCTTTTTATATCGACTCTGTGCCGGATGTGCGCTGGTGGGCCGGCACCACCAACTTTGGCATCCGTAAGCCCAATTATGTGATCATTCACCATACAGCGCAGAACAGCTGCGAGCAAACCCTGCGCACCTTTACAATGCCCCACACACAGGTAAGCGCGCATTACGTGATTTGCCGCGATGGGGTGGTGCACCAGATGCTGAATGATTATTTGCGCGCATGGCATGGCGGCGTTGCACGCTGGGGTAACCTTACGGATATAAACTCGTCTTCCATTGGCATTGAGCTGGATAATAACGGGTACGAACCTTTTTCTCCGCAGCAGATACGCAGCCTGCTTATTCTGCTGGACACGCTGCAGCACCGTTATGCCATTCCCGCCGCTAACTTCATAGGCCATGGCGATATTGCGCCCGGCCGCAAGGTAGATCCCAGCGCCTACTTTCCCTGGCAGCAGCTGGCGGAAAAAGGCTTTGGCCTTTGGTATAAAGATACTACCGCCATTACAGTGCCGGATAGCTTCGATAACCTGCAGGGGCTGCGCATTATCGGGTATAATGTAAAAGACAGCAGCGCTGCCATTGCTGCGTTTAAACGGCATTACATTCCCGCAGACTCTACAACACTGGACACGTTAAGCACGGGGGAAAGAAAGATACTGTACAGCATTATGGAACAGAGCCGGTAAAAGATTATATTTATAATTCCTCCCGCCGCGCCGTACAGGAAGTAATTGGCGCCGCAGCTGCACAACGCAAGGCTGTTGCATTTGCACAACTAATAACGCGCCGGCAAACACATCTCCCGCAAGGCTGCTGCCACGGCGGTTTGTACCACCGTTAAAATATAAGATAGAACCCTAATACCCTATAATATTTGTAGAATAGTAAATTATGTACTACTTTTGGCCCGTAAATCAATCCATGCGATAAAATGACGACTGAAACGGTTTATACCGGTTACTGTAGCCAACAATCTACTGCTATTTCAGGCACCTTCATCCAGAACGATATGCCCGGCCCGGGCTGTTGTTAACAAACTTCGGATAATTTTTAATGCAGCATCTGTGACACAGGTGCTAAGGAGTTTTTGCGGTCGTTCAACCGCAGCATATTCCTATTGTCGTAACAAATCAATTAAAACCAGTTTTATCATGAAATTTTTACACGTCGTATTCCTGTCTGTGCTGTTACTGGTACAGAATAGTTACGGGCAGGATGCAAAGGTCACAGGGGTGGTCACCTTTAAAGCCGATGCACAGCGCGTGCCCGGCGCCGTAGTAACGGTAAAGGGTACCAGCAAAGGCACCCAAACAGATGCAGACGGCAAATATTCCATTGCCGCCAATGCTGGTGATACACTGCATTTCTCCTACATTGGCTATACCAGTGTGGATATACCGGTAAACAGTACGCACGTTATTAATGTGGCGCTGGAAAGCGCGGAAAGCCGCCTGCAGGAAGTAGTGGTAACGGCATTGGGCATTTCCCGCGAAAAAAGATCGCTGGGCTATGCCGTGCAGGAGCTGAAGTCGCGCGACATTACCGAAGCGCGCGAAACCAACCTGGTGAACGCTTTATCCGGTAAAATAGCCGGCGTTAATATCACCAACAGCCAGGGCGACCTGGGCTCATCCCGCATTGTGATACGCGGTGAAACCTCTATTGCCGGCAACAACCAGCCCCTGTTTGTGCTGGACGGTATTCCTATTGACAATAGCCAACTGGGCGTAGGCATTGCCACTGCCCGTGATTTTCCGAACGCTATTTCCGACCTGAACCCCGATGATATTGAATCCATCAGCGTGCTGAAAGGCCCCAATGCTGCCGCTTTGTACGGCTCACGCGCCGCCAATGGCGTGCTGGTGCTGAAGTCAAAAACCGGCCGCGGCGCAAAAGGCCTGGGCATTACAGTAAACTCCAGCGCTACCATGCAAACGTTGCTTACCCTGCCTAAATACCAGGATGTGTACGGCCAGGGTTCCGGCGGACAGTTTGACTATGTAGATGGTAAAGGCGGCGGTATTAACGACGGGGTGGATGAAAGCTGGGGCCCTAAGATGGACGGGCGCCTTATCCGCCAGTTCTTTTCCAACGGCCAGCCTGCGCCCTGGGTACCGCACCCGGATAATGTGCGCGATTTTTATGAAACCGGTTATGCGCTGAACAACGGGTTATCTGTTTCCAGCAGTAATGAAAAGCTGGACTACCGTTTTTCCTATAACAACACCAAACAAACCGGCTTGCTGCCCAACACCGGTATTACCCGTAATAACTTTACGTTTAACAGCACGTACCGCATAGCGCCTAAGCTTACATTAAGCACTTACGGCAGCTACATCCGCAGCGCGGCAGATAACCTGCCGGGTGTGGACGGCCGCCGCTCCAACAGCGTTACACTGCAGTTCATCTGGTTTGGCCGCCAGGTAGATACGAAGCTGCTGCGCAATTACAAAGATGCCAATGGCAACGATATTAACTGGAACCATAGCTACTACAGCAACCCTTACTGGATCCAGTATGAGAACACCGTGGCGCAGAACCGCAACCGTTTCTTTGGCAATGCCCGCCTCTCTTACCAGGTGCTTGACTGGTTAACCGCCAACCTGCGTATAGGTACGGATTATTATACAGACAGGCGTAAGTATAAGGTGGCATACGGCTCCAATGGCACACCGTACGGCTCTTATACAGAAGATGCTTATAACGTAACGGAAACCAACGGAGAGTTTACGCTGAATGCCACCAAAAAGCTGGGCAGCGATTTTAACCTGGATGTGCTGGCCGGCGGTAACATCCGCAATAACCAGCTGGAAAACAACTTTCAGCAGGCGCCCCGCCTGGCAGTAAAGGATGTGTACACGCTCAATAACTCCCGCGACCCGGTAATATCCACCAACTATTTTTCCAGGCTGCGTGTGTATAGCCTGTTTTCTTCTGCCCAGCTGAGTTTCAGGGAATATGCATTCCTGAACCTGACGGCGCGCAACGACTGGTCATCTACCTTGCCCAAAGGCAATAACTCCTACTTTTACCCCTCTGTAAATGCCAGCCTGGTGCTGAGCGAAGCCCTGCATATTCAAAGCAATGTGCTTTCGCTGCTGAAGGTGCGCGGCGGCTGGGCGCAGGTAGGTAAAGACACGGATCCGTACCAGCTGATCAACACCTACCCGTTCAACCAGCCCTTTGATAATAATCCGTTATTAACCGTATCAGATAAATTTTTGAAAGAAGACCTGAAGCCCGAGATTACCACCGCCACGGAAGCAGGCGTTGAGGTAGGATTGTTCAAAGACCGCGTACGGCTGGATGCAACCTACTATAACTCCAACAGCTCTAACCAGATACTGCTGGCGGATGTAAGTCCTACCACCGGTTACCTCAAAAAGCTGCTGAATGCCGGTAAGATCAACAACCACGGGGTAGAAGTAACCCTGGGCGTAACGCCGGTAAGCACCGCCGCTGGTTTTCGTTGGGATGTGGACGTGAATTACTCCCGCAACGTTAGCAAGGTAGTGGAGCTGGATAAGGATGGTTTCCTGAATGATTATGTACTGGGCAGCAGCGGCAACATACAGGTGCTGGCCAGCAAGGGGCAGCGTTATGGCGCTTTGTTCGGCAAGGCTTTCCTGCGCAATGATAACGGGCAGATAGTGGTAAATGCAGACGGCGCCCCGGCCATTGATCCTAACAAAAAGATACTGGGTTATTACACGCCCAAATGGATAGGCAGCATTAACAATGCATTTTCCTACAAGGGTTTCAGCATCAGCTTTTTGATTGATACCAAGCAGGGTGGCTCCATCTGGTCCGGCACCAACTACACGGGTATTTACACCGGCGTGCTGGCCGAAAGCCTGCCTGGCCGCGATGCTGAACATGGCGGCTTGCCCTATTATTACCCCGGTAATGATAAAACCAAAACACCGGTGCAGCTGCCCGACCACAATACCGGTGCGCCCGGCGATGCAACGGTGTATCACGACGGTATGATCTTCAACGGCGTAACGGCAGATGGTAAGCAAAACACCACTATACTGCCCGCACAGTCTTACTACAAAGCCGTTTACAACAGCAGCCTCAATGAAAGCAGCGTGTATGACGCCTCATTCATTAAGCTGCGTGAAGTAAGAATCGGTTATACCTTCCCCCATGAGCTGATCCGTGGCTGGCGCTTCCAGGACCTGAACATTACGCTCACCGGCCGTAACCTGTGGATCATTGATAAAAAAGTGCCCAACATCGACCCGGAAACCGCCTTTAACACCGGTAACGGGCAGGGCCTGGAAACCTTGCAGATACCTACCGCCCGCAGCTTTGGCATTAACCTCAGGGCATCATTTTAATTGTGAACGCGAAACTGAACTAACATGAAAAAGTCAATATTCATATATACCTTATGGTTAGCGCTGCCGCTGGTGGTTATTATAAGCAGCTGCCAGAAACAGCTGGAGCGTATTAACCAGAACCCGAACGAACCAGGGACCGTGCAGCCGGATTACCTGCTGAGCAACGGCATTAAAGCCAATGTAGATACCTACTGGGGCAATGAGGCAACTATGGAAGCCACTTTGCTGTATGTACAGTATTGGTCTAAGATACAGTATACAGATCCGGACCGTTATATTCCCGCAGCCGCCAACATACAAACCGTATGGAGCAATTTTTACGCACAGGGAATTGAGGATTTTACCACGCTCATTCAGCTGGGCGATAGTTTGCCCAATCCCAACTACAAGGCAGTGGGGTTGATTATGCGGGCCTGGCTGTTCCAAACGGTAACAGACCTGTTTGGTAACGCGCCTTACTCACAGGCTGCCAGCATTCAGCAATACCTTACGCCTGAATATGACAAGCAGCAAGATATTTACACCGGTATTCTTGCAGAGCTGAAAACTGCCGTGCAGCTGATAAACGAAAATGGTGACCCTATACAGGGAGATATTCTGCTGAACGGAAATATGCGCTTATGGAAGAAGTTTGCCAACGGCCTGCGCCTGCGTACCGCCATCCGTATTGCCGACCGGTTGCCGGATGTGTCCAAAGCGGTATTTGCGGAAGTGGGCATTGATGCCGCTTCGCTGCTGGCAGACAATGCGGAGAATATACAGCTGAACTACAAAGCATCTCCCAACCAAAACCCGGTAGGCCGCAACCGCGAAACCCGGAACGACTACCGCATCAGCAAAACCATTATTGATAAGCTAAAGGCGCTCAATGATCCCCGTTTAACCATTTATGCAGCGCCGGCTAAAGATACCAGCGTGCATGACCTTATTGGCGTAACCAATGGGCTGCCGGTAGATTCCGCTGCCCGCCTGGGTTTTGACAGAACCTCCGACATTGGCGCAGTATTTACTGCCTCTACCGCCCCTGCAGTGTTGTTCAGCTATGCCGAGCAGCTGTTCATCCAGGCAGAAGCAGCGCAACGCGGCTGGCTAAGCGGCAGCGCTGCCGCTTATTATAACCGTGCGGTTACTGCTTCGCTGAAACAATATGGCGTGGCTGACTCGCTGGTCAATAAATATTTAAGCCAGCCCGCAGTGGCATACAGTTCCACTAACTACAAGCAATCCATCGGTGATCAAAAATGGCTGGCGCTTTTTGGCAATGGCCTGGAAGCTTTTGCAGAATGGCGCCGCCTGGATTACCCGCAGCTGAAGCCCGCTTACGCCGGTGTATTGCAGGGAAAGATACCCTTACGTTTAACATACCCCTCCACGGAGCAGGCGGTAAACCGGGAAAATTACCAGGGTGCCGTAGCTACGCAGGGGCCGGATGTGCTCACAACCAGGTTGTGGTTTGATGCATATTAAAGCGGAAAGCAGAAAGCATAAAGCCAAAAGCCATTGTAGCAGATACAATGGCTTTTGGCTTTTTAGAAACAGCTGGTTACAGTTGTTTCTGGAAAAGCACCGGGTATTTCTTTTCCATTTCCTTTTGCTGCAGGGGATCTATTTTATGAAACTCCTGCAGGTATTTATCCCGCGCAATATGATCTTTCAATGAGTCCTGCGCCCGTACAACCGCATCCATTAAATTACCGCGGGCGCCCATCATTACAGTGCCCTGGTATTTAAAGCGTACATAAGCCGGCAGCTTTTGCGTGCGGGCGTAGGTAGCTTTCCAGTAGGAGATAAGGGTACTGTCAAATGCATTTTTCCTGCGGGGCACTGCCTGGTCATTTACTTTTATATTCACCATAGAGTCTACTATGATAAACTGGGTATCAGGCACCTCCGGCGCAGGGCCCAGGTCGGGTACGGCGGTAATGGCGCTGGCTTTGGCAGCAGTATCGGTATCGGCCCCGGTGGCGTTTTTGTTGGAGGTAGAGTGTGTGCAGGCCGTCAATAACAAACCCGCACAAAAGGTTAGCGCCTGTCGTGATGTAATAGAAATCATAACAATGCAGTTTAGGTCACGCGTTGTTCCTGCAATATTGATGCCCGCATTATTCAAATACGAATTGCATCATGGCGCCGGCGTTCTTCCACCGTCTACCGGGATATTGGTGCCTGTTATGTAGCTGGCCGCCGGCGATGCCAGGAAGGCTACCAGCGCCGCCACTTCTTCCGGCTGTCCAAAACGTTTCATCGGTATCTCCGACAGCCATTCCTGCTCAATATCTGCTTCGGGCACATTACGGCTTTCCGCACTGCCTTTAATAATGGAATGCAGGCGGGCAGTAGCTGTAGCGCCCGGCAGTACATTGTTTACTGTAATACCATATTGCGCCAACTCGCCGGCCATGGTTTTGGCCCAGGCGGCTACCGCCCAGCGTGTGGTATTGGACACGCCTAAATTCCTGAGCGGAGTTTTTACTGAAGTGGAAATTATATTAATGATGCGGCCGTAACCGGCTGCCGTCATACCCGGTATTGTAGCCTGTGCTAGAATGTGATTGCATACCAGGTGCTGGTTGTAGGCTTCTGTAAAAGCATGCACCTTGGCGTCAAGAATAGGGCCGGGTGCCGGGCCGCCGGTATTGTTAACCAGTATATGTATGGTGCGGGTTTCCGTAAGGGAGGTCACTACCTGCTCTACCCAGGAGGGGTCGCGGAAATCGGCTATTACATAATGATGCTGCTGTTGTGCGCTGGTGTTCAGCAGTGACTTTGCCTTTTTCAGCCGGGCTTCTGTTTTTGAAAGCAGTATGCATTCTGCGCCGGCCGCTGCCAGCTCTTTTGCCGCAGCCAGGCCAATACCCTGGGAGCTGCCGCATACCAGCGCGGTTTTCCCTTTTAATGAAAGTTCCATGGTGCCCGTTGTTTAATTAACAATGAGGAATTAATAAGCTATTAATACCTGTAAACCACTAATATCCGGATTAATGCAACATTGTCAATTATAAATTTATACCCGTATATAAATGCGTTTGCGGTCCAGTATTTTTCCAACGCTCCAGCAAAACAGCATGTAAGCCACTGCAAACAGCAGGGAACCTACCTTGCCCGGTGCAATGGGCTGAAAAATATGGCCGTTTATCCATCTATATACGGAAACATTGCCTGCCTGGATGAAATACAGGAATATCACCACTACCTCCGACAGGAGATACAGGAACAAAGGATTTTTGCCGAATACCGTGAAAAAGCCGGTCCAGCCGGCGGCCTGTTTAAAGTCGATAATATAAATCAGCAGCGACAGCAGCAGCAGGTCAATGCCTACCGTGTACAGCACATACGAGCTTGTCCAGATCTTTTTATTAATGGGCAAAGCCAGGTTCCACAGCTGCGCAGCAATAATAAGCACAATGCCTGCGGTAATAAGGCGGATAAGGCCCTTTTGTGTTTTACCCTCCTGCTGTATGAACAGGCCGGTGTAATAGCCTGCCACCACATTTACGATAGCCGGCAGCGTGCTTAATATGCCTTCGGGATCAAATGGAAAACCTTCGCCCTTATACAGGTGGCTGTCGCCCATAATAAAGCGGTCAAAACGCAGTACGGCGTTGCCATGTAAGCCATACTGGTCGCCCGGCAGGCCAAATACCCATAGTATAAGCCAGTAGCCCAGCAGCAGCACGGCCGATAAAGCCCATACGCCTTTCTTCGGCAAAAAGTAGATCATCAGCGAAGCAATCCCGTAACACAGCGCAATGCGCTGTAAAACACCCAGTATGCGGGTGTCGCCAATGGGAATAAGCTCCCATCCGCCGCTGGCCGAGTGCCTTACAAAAGGCAGCCAGTACATCAGGAATCCCAGTAAGAAGATCAGGAAGGTTCTGCGGAATATCTTGCTGAGCACAGCGCTGGTGCCCAGCTGCGTGTATTTGCGCATACTAAAGCTCATGGCGTTGCCTACGGCAAACAGGAAAGAAGGGAACACCAGGTCTGTAGGCGTGCAGCCGTGCCAGTGAGCATGGCTGAGTGGTGCAAAAGTGTCTTCGGTACCGGGCGTGTTTACAATGATCATGAAGCATACGGTCATGCCCCGGAACACATCCAGCGGTAAAAATCTTTGTGGTGCTGACGACATAAGGTGCAGGAATTAGTTTCGAATAATACGTAAAAAACGTTGTTTTTCCTACATTAGCGGCAAATGTCCAAACAGGTTAATCGAAAAGTTACCATAGCCGATATTGCCCGGGAGCTGAATCTCACCGGGGCCACGGTGTCGCGGGCATTAAATAACCGCAAGGGCACCAGCGAAGATACCCGCAAGCTGGTGCAGGCAGCGGCAGAGCGTATGAACTATCACCGCGACCGTATTGCCTACTCCCTGCGGGCCGGCCGTACCAATATCATAGGTGTTATCATTCCCAGCGCGGAAATCAATTTTTTTGGGTCTGTAGTACATGGCATTGAGAATATGGCCAACAGGCACGGTTATAATGTGCTCATTTACCAGTCGAACGAGCAGCCGGAGTTTGAGCAAAAGGGGATCTCCACCTTCCTGGGAACCCGGGTAGATGGTATATTGGCCTCCATTGCCAAAGAAACCACCAACTTTAAACATTACCTGGAAATTAAGGAGCGGGGCCTGCCACTGGTATTTTTCGACCGCGCTAACGATAGCCTGAACATACCGTCGGTGGTGGTAGATGATTTCAAAGGCGCCTATTATGCCACCGAACACCTGGTACACCAGGGGTACCAGCGTATTGCGCATATTGCGGGGCAGCAGCACCTGAAAATATTCCGCGACCGGTTGGAAGGGTACAAGGCGGCCCTTGTTGCCAATAACCTGCCGGTAGAGGAAGCCCTGATCTTTAACGGGAATGTGTCTATTGAAGCCGGCCGTCAGGCCATTGGCCACTTCCTGTCGCTTCCAGCGCCGCCGGATGCTGTTTTTGCAGTGGAAGATTTTTCTGCCCTGGGCGCCATCAAAGAGCTGAAAGACCGGCACATTGCCATCCCGGATGATTTTGGGGTAGTAGGCTTTGCCAATGAGTCGTTCGGGGAGCACATCACCCCCAGCCTGAGCAGCATTGACCAGCAAACCGTGCAAATGGGCAAGGAGGCTTTTAAGCTGCTGCTGGAGCTGATTGAAGAAGGAGGTGAAGCAGTAAAGCATAATACCAAATCCAGGATCATACTGGAGCCGGTGCCGGTTTTCCGGCAGTCCAGCCAAAGAAAGCAGTAAGCACTACAGATTTGCGGTACGTTTATCCACCAGCCGTTATCCCGCGTAGGCGGTCCTTCACAGGCCAGCAGTGTCAATTACGACCCCGTTTTACGGAGCATGAATGCCATTGAAAATCATTAAAACAGCTGGCTATGAAGCTTTAGCTTCACGGGGCATGATTATGCAGGATTAATTTAGGCTATCAGCATTATAGCACTAACGGCTGTTATATTCACAGATGCATTATAGGGATTAATTGATACCTGCTTGCTGTACTTCAGTATTTTTAATCCCGGTAAGCGAGCCATGGTACTGGACGATAAAACAAACTGCTTGCTGTACTTCACCATTTTTTATTTCCGCGTTCATCGCCTGCACTGCCTTTCTACATCTGATCCTGTTACTTACTTTTTAATTCTTAATTCTTGTTCCCCATCTACCTCAAAAATTTTCCCTTGTAAATATCAACGTAATCGATTACTTTTATTTTTACAATTTTCAGAAGCAAACATTTGTTTTTAATAGCGTAATCGATTACGTAAAATCGACAAAAACTAATTAAAAGAATTCCACATGCAATTGCAAGACATTGAACCAGCCATTAGAGAATCATCCAGGCCGGCAGCGGCCCTTCAGGCATTTTGCGAAACGCATTTTGATGCCGCGCCGCTAGTAGTACAGGCCGCGGGCCGTATTAACCTGATCGGGGAGCATACGGATTATAACAATGGCTTTGTATTGCCGGCCGCTATTGATAAGGCCATTTACCTGGGCATTATTAAGCGCAATGACCGGCAGCTGCGTTTTCACGCGCTGGACCTGGATGATCATTATACCGGCAGCCTGGATAGCCTGGCCTCTTCGCCGCAGCACTGGCCCGATTATCTCCTGGGCGTTGTGCAGCAGCTGCAGCAAAAAGGTTATCCCATACAGGGCTTTGAATGCGCCTTTGGTGGTAATATTCCCCAGGGGGCCGGCCTTTCATCTTCGGCTGCGCTGGAATGCGCTGTACTGTTTGCCCTGAACCAGCTGTTTGAGCTCAATCTCTCCAAAATAGAGATGGCCCGCCTGGCGCAGGCCGCGGAAAATAACTTTGTAGGCGTACGTTGCGGCATTATGGACCAGTTTGCAAGCATCTTTGGCAAACGCCAGCATCTTATAAAGCTCGACTGCGGCTCGCTGGAGCACGAATACATTCCTTTCCGCTTTGATGATGTTAAGCTGGTTTTGCTGGACACGCAGGTAAAACATTCCCTGGCGTCCTCTGAATACAATACCCGCCGGGCGGAGTGCGAGCAGGGGGTGCAGCTGGTAAGCCGGCATCATCCCGACGTAAGCAGCCTGCGGCAGGTTACCCTGGATATGCTGGATGCGTACGTGAAACCTGTGAACGCAGTTACGTATAACCGCTGCCGGTATGTGGTGGAAGAAATTCAGCGCCTGCAGGATGCCTGTACAGACCTCATTAACGATGATCTTTCTGCTTTCGGGCAGCGTATGTTTACCACCCATGAAGGGTTGGATAAACTATACAATGTAAGCTGCGCTGAGCTGAACTGGCTGGCAGCCATGGCTTCCCGCGAAGCTGGCGTGCTGGGCGCCCGTATGATGGGAGGCGGTTTTGGCGGCTGCACCATTAACATTGTAAAAGCAGATGCCGTGCCCGGTTTTATTGCCAAAGCGGGGCAGGGGTATCAGCAGCAGTTCAATGTGCCGCTAAAGGCTTATGTAACCAGTATTGAGGATGGCTGCAAGGTAATGGCGTAACAAAACCGGCATTGATACTCATTTATAAACGATGCAATTACAAGGAGTGGCACACCGGAGATGGTGTGCCACATTTTATTTTCAGAACATACATTCCACTCCGCCAAAATAGTTGCGGCCAGGCGCTGGATTATAGTACCGCTTACCTACGGCATTTAAATCGTTACCCAGGCTGTACGACTGGTTCAGCAGGTTGTCGGCTCCAACGTAAACGGATATACGGCATTTACCGGTATGGGGTATCTGCCAGCCGGCTTTGCACTGTACCAGGTTGTAGGAACGGGCAAAGGCGGTATTGGCGTCATCCAGCGGCAGCTGGTCGGTGAAATTATGCTGCCCGAAAACATACACACCGGCCGGCAGCTGCAGCAGCAGGCTGTTTACGGCTACCTGCCTGGGCACGCCGGTTAGCAGGTTGCCGGAAAAATCCTGGCCGGCGCTGATATAATCGCTGAAACGGAAATGGCTGTAGGTATAGCTGCTTTGCCACTGCAGGCCACGGAGCACGCCATGCCGGCGCGGCTCCAGTAACCACAGCATACCCTGGGCCTCTACGCCGGTTTGGTGTGTGCCGCCGGCATTGGTAAAATATTCGGTGCCATCATCGTGCAGGTTGCGTACAATGGCATTTTGCAGCCGGTAGTAATACACAGAGGCGTCTATCCAGAAGCGGTTACGGTTGCCGCTCAGGCGCAGGCCGGCTTCATGGTTCCAGCCGGTTTCTGCCTGCAGGCGCGTATTAATAATGTTATCAGAGGCGCGCACTTCTGCAATAGCAGGGGTAGAGTAGCCGCGGCTAACGGTAACACGGGCTGCGAGTGCCGGTGTGATTAAATAGGAGAGTGAAAAGCGCGGCATCCATTGCGCATTGAACCTCCGGGTGCTGTCGCCCTTTTTACTGCTGAAATTATAATGGAAACAGTTCAGGCTTACCGCTGCTTCCCATATCCACCGGTTGTGCAGGTGCACACTCAGGCTGGTAAAATAAAAATGCTGCTGCGCCCGCAGCTTGTCGGCCGCCTGCACCGTATCTCTCTTGCCGCCCCGGTTGCCGTAATTTACAATATCGGAGCTGGTTACCTGCCACTCCAGGCCGGAGTTCCAGTTAACGGATATACCCGTTCCTGTTATATGTTTGTCATGCAGGGAAATGTAGGTACGTGCGCCTGCTGTATTTTCATCCCGGGCTTCGTAATTGGTAATAAAAGGATTTTCAAAATGGGTATTGGCCCCAAATACGGCAATCACATGTTCCCAGTTTGGGCCGATGTTGGCTTCGTGCACCAGCCCGCCCTGCGCGGTGCGGTTATACACTGCTGCTTTTTGTTCCACAGCGCCCGGCAGGGTAGCGGTAGCCGGCCGGGCTGCCCGCGGGTTGCTTAATGCCTGCGCTTCGGTAAGCCCGCCGGGAGTATGGTAGGAAAGATCGCTGTAAAAAGCCAGCAGCTTTAGCTTGTTGTGGGCATTGTACTGCCATTGCTGCGCGGTTTGCACGTAGTATCTTTTGGAAGCGCTGTTATCCCGGTAACCGTCGGCGCGCTGGTAGGCCTGGTACAGGCTTACCTGGTAGTTGCCGAATTGCTGCTGCCACCCGGCCTTTTCATGAAACAGGCCATAGGCCCCACCCTGCACAGCTGCCTGTACTTGCACGCTATCTGCCCGTAATCCCATAGGGTGTAATAGTATCACGCCGCCGGAGTTGGCGCCAAACAAGCTGCCATCGGGGCCTTTCAGTATTTCTGCACCCTGTATGCTGCCCGGGTCTGCCAGGTTAAGGTAGGTATTGCCGCCGGCGTCGGTAAAGGGAATTTCATCCATATATATTTTCACGTTCCGGATGCCAAAGGGGGAGCGCAGCAGGCTGCCTCTTATGGAAAGGCGGTAGCTGCCGGGAGAACGTTCTTCCATTCGTATGCCCGGTACCGTATTCATTGCCGGCACCAGGGTAGCGCCGGGCTGCAGCTGCAGCTGTTTGCTGGTAATAACGCTGGTTGAAGTGGGTACCTGCAGCAGGGTTTGCTTGCGCAAATAAGCCTCTACTACAATTTCGTGAAGCTGGCGCGTGGTATCCGTTTGCTGCGCTGCCAGCCGGGTAAAAGGCAGCAGCACCGCGGCAAAAAATAATAGCTGTTTCATTACGGAAACTAATGTAGAAAATATTCTTCAGGTATCAGGTTACTTTGTGTTTGCTGGTCAGATGGTGTTGCGTGCATCATATGCTTCAGGGTATCATCTTCCGTACGGCCCGGTCATGCGTTTCAATTTTACTGCGAACGGCCAACTGCCGGGCAGCATGCATTCTCCTACCGGTTGCATGTTTCACTTTTACTGCGGTACGGGCCAATTATCAGGCAGCATGCATTCTCCTACCGGTCACACGTTTCAATTTTACTGCGAACGGCCAACTGCCAGGCGGCATGCATTCTCCTATCTGTTTGCATGTTTCACTTTTACTGCGTACGGGCCAACTATCGGGCAGCATACATTCTCCTGCCGGTCGTACGTTTCACTTGTACCGTATACTGCCGACTGCCCTGCATGCACTTCACTTTTACCGCGTACCTCTCAAAAACAGGCCTGAAATGTGCAAGCGGAGCCTGATATTAATAATAGGTGTAAAAAAAGTTTACCCCGCTGTTTGGAATTTTGAATTACCAATGTATATTTGTCTACCAATTCTATAGAGAATATAGAAAATAGAATTACCACCCATGAGTACACGGCTCAGTACTCAGGCAGTTGTTGTCCCACCAGCTTAACACTGCCGGCCGGCCATTGTGAACTATAAACAGGTACGAAACGATTTTCTATGCCATAAATGCCCAGGTAGTTGGTGGCAAAAAACACCGCATCTACCCTGGAGCTTTTAA
>NZ_DASTRI010000107.1:0-25989 GCF_035761305.1 Chitinophaga sp.
CATACGCAGGTTCTGGAAGAAGAACTTTTATAAACGTCCTGTTATTAAGCCATACTGTGTAATACCTGACATGAATCTTATTTTGAAATCGCTCAAACACAGCGCAGCATTAACAGTAGCGCCAGATTACCTGCTGGACGATGACCTGAAGGTCATCTGGAGCGGCAGGACACCTACGGAGAATACGCTGTACCTGGCTTATGATGAAACAAAGATTACCACAGACCAGGTGCAATTAATGAAGCAGTTTTGTGAATAATAGATAATATTAGCGTGCGTTGGTACAGCCGGGTTTTACCCAGGGCAAGCGCAGTAATGAAGCGCGGTCATAATGTAACATTATAGAACAAGCCGTAGGGCCTATTTTGCAGCCTAGTAATTTATCCTATAATTTACATTATGTTAAGTAAACCATTGTCCCAAAACCACATCTCCTCCATTTCCAAATACCATCTCTGTATTTAATTCAATTAAGTTATCTGCATCCCAAAACCACATCTCCTCTATTTCCCAACACCGCCTGCATTTAACTCAATCAAGCTATTCCGCTGCATAACTTTTGGGGCTACCAATAATGGACTCAGGCCGGCCCGGATCTTAAAGGCAGCGTAACCGTAAACGTGCTGCCTGCACCAACCTCGCTTTTTACAGTAATTACGCCGCCCATGGCTTCCGTTAGGTTCTTTACAATAGAAAGCCCCAGGCCAATGCCTCCCAGCTGGGATTTAAATCCATTGGACAGTTGCCGGTACTCCTGGAAAATGAGCGGCAGCTCGGCGGCGGAAATGCCGGCGCCCTGGTCTGCGATCTCTATGCTGAACGTGTCTGTACCTACAGAACAGGTAACAGATACCACTGTGCCGGCTGCACTGTATTTTAAGGCGTTCATGAGTAAATTATACACGATCTGGGTCAGGTACACCTTATCGGCATAAATTAAAAGCGGAAAATCTTTTGTTACCTGTTTTACTACCGAGATCGCCTTGTCCATAAAAAGAGCCGAAATGGATAACAGCACATTATCCAGCCACTTTCTGAAATCAAAATGGGTTTCCATAATTTGAAAATTTTGCTGGTTTTCCTGCCTTATCACCTCTCTTACCCGTTCAAATATGTCATTCAGGTTATTGGCGGCAGAAAATATCATTTGTAGAAGCTCCTGTACAAATTCCCTATCTCCGCTTTCTATCTCCCGTTTCAAAAATGTGGCTGCGGTTACCACCCCGTTAACAGGCACACCAATTTCATGCAGGGCGGTATGAAAAATGGAAATCAGCATCTCATAGGAAGGTTGTTCCGTTATTTCTTTCTCAGACAAACACATAGAATGTTTTTTGATTTCATGCATGTCGCGTTGGTCCCTCCCATACGCAGAATGAGGGCAATTTCATTTCTTGGGAAGAAAAAGGCAATAAGGACTTGGTACTATTTTTATACGTATAAATCAGTAGTACCCGCTGCCAGTGCGGGTTTTCAGGAAGGCTTCCGGGACATAAGTCGGGTTATGCTTTTCTTTCAATGACCGGCAATTTAAGGCAAGGGCTTATGTCTGTAGCTTGTTGATTAACTGTACCTTATTAGACACATCGGTCTTTTCAAATATGTTTTGTACGTGTTTTTTAACCGTCCGCTCGGCTATGAACAGGTTATCTCCTATTTCTTTATAGGAATGCCCCCCGCAGATTAACCGGGCTATATCCACTTCCCGGGTGGTGAGGTTATACTGGCTGCAGTTGAACTCAAAACCGCCGGAAGCCGGTTTAACTTCCGGGTGCTCTATGTTTTGCAGCGCCTTGATGGTATTGTTCAGCAGGCTCTTTTTTTGCCGGAGCGCATTATCCAGCAGGGAATTGATCTTCTGGATCAGCTCCTCCATGTGGAAAGGCTTGGGGATGTAATCCAGGGCGCCCAGTTTCAGGCCCTCCAGCTTGTCTTTATTGGTGAACCTGGCCGAGAGGAAAATAAAGGGAATGTGATTATAGTCCGGGCTTTCGGAAATGATCCGGGCAAACCTGAACCCGTCTACCTTGTCCATCATTACATCGGAAATGATCAGATCGGGGTGAACGGGGTACTCCTTTACTTTCCGCAGGGCTTCATTACCATTGAGCGCTACGCATACATTATATTTCTCCTTCAGCTTTTTTAGCAGGTAGCTGATCATGGCCGGGTTATCCTCTACCAGCAGAATGGTTTGTTTGCGTGGGTTGTAGCTGGTATCGCTGATGTTAAAGTCCGACATTTCCAGCCCTGCGGAGGTGCTGATCTTAAAATCCGCCGCCACCACTTCATCTTTGGCAAGCGCATGCCGGTTCAGCAGCACAATAATACGGGTGCCTTTTCTTTTCCGGGGATTACTGTCAACAATGATCTTCCCTTTCAGGCCGTCCACAATTTTTTTAACCATCGGCATACCCAGGCCCATACCCTGGGCGCTTTTCTTTTGCATATTGATCTGGTAGTAGGGCTCAAAGATCTTTTTATGCAGCTCCGGCGCAATGCCAATCCCGTTATCCTGTACCACAAAACGCAGCTGGTTGCCGGATATTTCCAGGGAAACGCTGATCTCTCCTCCTTCCTCTGTGTATTTAATGGCATTTTCCACCAGGTTCACTACAATACGGCTTACCGCTTCGGGATCGGCCTTCACCAGCACATTTTCCGCTATGTTTTCTTTCAGGGTCAGCTTCTTTTTACGGGAGTAGTTCCTGAACAGCACCAGGTTATCGGTTACCACCTGGCTGAAGCTGATCACCCGGGCATAGTTATAGATGGGCAGGCCCTTATGGTACCGCTCCAGGTCAAACAGGTTGCTGATATCGTTATTCAGCTTGGCCAGGTTTCGCTTTACGATCAGCAGATCCTCATTGTAACCATGCTTCTGGATATACTCTTCCAGGTAGTTATTCATGAGGGTAATGGGCGTTTTGGTTTCATGCACCAGGTTCACGAAGGCATGGGTCCTTTGCTCGTTGGATCTTTTGAGCTCCGCTGTTTGTTTGTCCACTTCTTTCTCCAGGTTCAGCGCATATTGCTGCAGCTGCATATACTCAGCTTTGGACTTTTGCACGGTTTGCCGCATCAGTATTATATTCAGCAGCATGAACACAATATTATTGAACACTCCCACCACCCAGTTGGGCTGCCCAAGAAAAACGCCTATCACCGGGGAGCTGCACCAGAACACCAGGGAGGCATAGATCCAGGCTCTTTCCCAGAAAAGGGGCCAGTTCCTCTCCCGCCGGTGGGTTTTTATAATTACCCTGGCCACGTCAAACAGGGCATAACAGGCATAGGAAGCAGTAATAATATAAGTGTACAGTAATGTTTTGGGAAGATTGTGGGTAATAGGAAAATAACAAACATAAAAGATAAAAAAGGGCATTACCAGGAACAAAAATCCGTATTTGCGATGAAATTCCAGTCCCCGCAACCGGGTTGTTTTTACGCCATAATAGGGCATGTAAGCGGTTACCAGGTAACCAAAGCCCTGGTTAATAATGATCTGCAGGGTAACCGGAACCGGTATGTGCGGGTCCGGCAGGATAACGAGGTTCTCGGCCATGTTATATAATATCAACAGGCCTACCAGTATCAGGTGCCACAGCCTTTCCTTTTCATGGCGCCTGGCCAGGAAAGACAGTAGTTGGTTACAAAAGATAATGATCTCCAGCAGGATAATACAAAAGGTAACAGGATTTAGCCGGATACCGGAAATTAACATAAACTACCATTTAGGGGAACAGTCAGCACGTGAAATTACAATATTTTCACCCACATCCCATCCCTGCCGCTGGCAGTCATATAATTACCCTCCGCGGCTCCACGCAATGCAGTGTCGCCGCCGGAGGGTAAAACCTGTCAGTCAGCTACGCAGGCGCTCCCGCAAGCATAGCCTCCTGGTATACCTGTTATGGATGCTGCGGCTGCTGCGGCGCAGGCTCATACATGCAATGGGTATGATAGCCGCGATAGTGCGCCGCGCGTACATGTGCAAAGCGGAAGAAGAGAATGTTGCCGGATATGAACAACACAATGGTTAGTATAACCGCAATTTTTGTAATGATCCTGAGCGCAGGGCGTTTGGAAAATGAACCAAATACGTGCCCGATAATAAATACCATGCAGGCCACAAACAACACCCGCAGAAAAATGATCGCAAATAACATGGCTATAAGTTTTAAATGTTAAACAATGTTGTGTTACAAAGCTAACAAGGCCATGGCTGCATCATTGCCCAATAGCGATCAAAAGGGCAAATGTGTATACGAAAAATTGTACCCTGGTAATGCTTATTTTTGAAGACTATGAATAAGCTGGAACATGATTTTTATAACCGGGATGAGGTGATCACCATTGCGCGGGAGCTGCTGGGTAAAGTGCTGGTTACGCGGTTTAACGGCCTGCTGACCAGCGGCCGCATTGTTGAAACAGAGGCCTATGCCGGCATTACGGACCGCGCCTCTCATGCTTACGGCAACCGGCGCACCAACAGAACAGAGATAATGTATGGCAAGGCCGGCACAGCCTATGTTTATTTATGCTACGGCATTCACCATCTTTTTAATGTAGTTACCAACCGGAAAAATGTGCCGCACGCTATCTTGATCCGTGCTATTGAGCCATTAAGCGGCATACCGTATATGCTGGAACGTACGGGTAAGGAAAAGGCGGATTATACATTGGGTAAAGGTCCTGGCAATGTGTCGCGCGCACTGGGTATTACCACCAAACACACCGGTACAAACCTTACCGGTAACCAGCTGTTTATTGCAGATGACGGCTTTGTAGTTGCGCCGTCCGACATGGCTGTTACTGCCCGCATCGGGGTAGATTATGCTGGTGAAGATGCCCTGCTGCCCTACCGGTTTATACTGCGGAACAACCCTTATGTGAGTGGTAAAAAAGTGAAGAGCTGACCCGGGCGTTATTGCTTCAGCCGGTTGCTCTCCTGTTCCAGGAACTGCCGGAACCGTTCCCTTAACTGGCGATGGTACGCTATCAGCTGGCGGGCTTCATCCGAAATAGTAGAGCCGCCGCCTTTTTCGCCGCCCGTGGCAGTGTGCACAAATGGCTGTGCGCCCATTTTATTGAGGTTATTAATAAGGTCCCATGCTTTCTTGTAAGACATGCCCATGGCTTTGGCAGCTTGTTTAATAGAGCCTGTTTCGGCAATACGTTCCAGCAACTCTACGGGGCCGGGACCGAAAAAGCGCTGGCCCTCATGCTCAAGCCACAGGCTGCCGTTCACATTAAAACGGCCTTCTTTTAAGATTGTGCGGATCGGTTTTTCCATGTGCTTACGTAAACGGGCATACGCTTATTTAAAAAATGCAACTCCTTTTATAGAACGCCGCTTACTTTCACAAATATAAAAAATGGTATTGCATAACAGTTATTTATCCGGCAAATAGGCGCCTTTGTCAATCCACAATTTAAACTGCCGCGCAAACTCCTTATGGGTAAGCGGCGGCAGGCTGCGCCCGTCGCCGGGGTTCCAGCCGCCTTTTACCAGGGTGTCGGAAGTAATGTGCTCAATAAGCTGCGCAATGGATTTGTGCCCGTTGCGTTCAGGGTCCAGCAGCTGTGCGGCCAGCTCGCGCGGCGTTTTACCCTGGAATACCATTTTCATGTCGGCCGGCGGCAAATGCCATTTAGGATTGCCCGGCGGCATATGCAGGCCCGGTGTGTTCACTGGCTGGTGGCAGTTGGAGCATTTCAGCGCATACAGGCCTTTACCATCCGGTCCCCGCTGCACATTCATGGTATGTATATGGCTGTCGTCGTCCTGCAGCGGCGCATCGCCGGAGGGGTGGCAGTTCATGCAGCGCGGATGCATGAGCACGCGGTAAACGGCCAGGAACGCTTTTTTGGAAGCTATGCTGTCCCTGCCAGGGACATTGTCAACTGTTTTTGCCGTGCGCGCCGGATCGGTATTAAACGACAGCGCGGCTATTGTGCTCACAGCTAACAGTAAATAAATGAAGCTGCTTTTCCTGAATACTGGTTTATTGGTTGTTGCCATAAATAACTACGCTTTGAGATTAGTGTTGCCAAAAGGCAGGTTCCGCAGCCGTTTGCCGGTGGCGGCAAAAACAGCGTTGGCAATAGCCGGCGCTACCGGCGGTACGCCCGGCTCTCCTGCCCCACCCATTTTTTCGGTGCTGTTTACAATATGCACTTCTATTTCCGACGGTGTTTCATGCATACGCGCTATCCGGTAATCATGAAAGTTGCTTTGCTGTACGCGGCCTTTATCAAGCGTAATAGCGCCGTACATGCAGGTAGATATGCCGAAGTTGATGCCGCTTTCCATTTGCGCGCGCACCCCATCGGGGTTTACCGCCAAACCGCAATCAATGGCGCATACAAACTTGTGCACTTTAATAGCGCCTGCATCGTCAATGGAAATTTCCGCTACATCGGCCACATAGCTCAGGAATGACTCGTGCACAGCTACTCCCCTGAAACGGCCGGCGGGCAGGGGCTGGCCCCATCCTGCTTTTTCTGCCGCCAGGTTCAGCGCCGCCAGGTGGCGGGGATGGTTCTTCAGCAGCATCCGGCGGTACTCCACCGGGTCTTTGCCGGCGGCGTGCGCCAGCTCATCTATCATACACTCCATGGCAGTGGCGGTATGGGTATGCCCTACAGAGCGGTACCACAGCACGGGCAGCGCCAGCCTGGGGGAATGCAGGCCCACGTAATGATCCGGTATGGCATCCAGGTACGGTGAGTCCTTCACGCCTTCCACAGAAGCTTCGTCAATGTTGTTTTTCATGCCTGCGCCAAAGGGCGTGCCCGCCATAATGGATTGTCCTGCCAGCACGTGCTCCCAGGCAACCGGGTTGCCCTGTGCATCAATGCCGGCGCGTATCTTATGCACAAAGGAAGGGCGATAGTAACCGCCGTGTATATCATCCTCACGCGTCCATACCATTTTAACGGGTGCTCCGCTGGCCTTTGCAATATGTACGGCTTCCGCTACAAAGTCGGATGCAAAGGTGGCCCTGCGTCCAAAACCGCCGCCCAGGAATACCGTATGCAGGTTTACCTGTTCGGGTTGCAGGCCCAGTATTTTAGCGGCTACAGCCTGGTCGTTCATAGGCATTTGCGTACCGGTCCATATCTCGCATTTATTACCGGTTATTTTTACGGTAGCGTTCTGCGGCTCCATAGGGGTATGGGCCAGGTAGGGAAAAGTATATTCCGCTTCCAGCACTTTGGCGGCCTTTGCCAGGCCACCGGCCACATCGCCTTTTTCCGCGGCGGTATCGCCGCGGGTGGATGCCAGCCTTTTAAATTTCTGTAGCTGCGCGGCGCTGTCAATGTTTTCATTAGGCCCGTTTTCCCATTGTACCTGCAGCACATCGCGCCCCTTTTTGGCGGCCCAGAAGTTATCGGCTATCACGGCAACACCGGTAGGTATTTTTACCACTTTTCGTACGCCCGGTACCGTGCGTGTTTTGCTGTCGTTGAACGATTTTACCTTGCCGCCGTACACTGGCGGGTGCGCCACAACGGCGGTGAGCAGTCCGGGAAACTGCACATCAATGCCGAATTGGGCGGTGCCGTTTACCTTGGCCGGCGCATCCAGGCGTTTAACGCCTTTGCCAATGTATTTCCATTCACCCGGGCTGCGAAGCGCCACCGGCGCTGTAAGCGGCTGCAGGGCGGCGGCAGCGCCGGCCAGCTCCCCATAGGTAGCGCGTTTATCGCCGGCTATTACCATGCCGTTCTCGGTGCGGCAGTCGGCTGTGCTAACGCCGAACTTTTGCGCTGCTGCCTGTACCAGTAAGGTGCGCGCGGTGGCGCCGGCCTGGCGGTAACGGTCAAACTCCGACCAGGTGGTGCTGGAGCCGCCGGTGATCTGCAGGCCATATGCAGTATGTATATAAGGCTGGCCCGGAGGGCTGTGCAGCACTTTTATGTTTTGCCAGTCGGCGTCTAATTCTTCCGCTATCAGCATGGATAAAGTAGTCCATATGCCCTGCCCCATTTCCACGTGGGCCAGCAGGATCTGTATGGTATTATCCGGGCTGATGCTCAAATAGGCGTTAGGCGCAAATACAGCCGCAGCGGCATCATTTGCGGCGGTTGCTTCCATGGCCGACAGGCGTTTGGCGCCCGGCACCACAAAAGATATGATAAGGCTGCCCCCCAGCATGGCGCCGGTTTTCAGGAACTCGCGGCGGCTGGTGGCAGGTGTATTGTTTTTCATTTGTTACCTCCTTCCTGTTGCAGCCGGGCTGCGCGGTGAATGGCTTTACGTATGCGGGGATAAGTGCCGCAACGGCAAATGTTGCCGCTCATAGCGCTATCAATGTCTGCATCTGTTGGGTTGGGATTTTCCCGCAGCAGCACAGCGGCCGACATGATCTGGCCCGACTGGCAGTAGCCGCATTGCGGTACATCCTCCTCTATCCATGCGCGCTGCAGCGGATGGCTGCTGTCGGGCGACAGCCCTTCTATTGTTACCACCTCCTGCCCTGCAGCCCTGGAAAGCAGCGTTACGCAGGAACGTACCGCCTCCCCGTTCAGGTGAACCGTACAGGCCCCGCACTGCGCCATACCGCAGCCGAATTTTGTGCCGGTTAACCCTACAATATCGCGTAAGGCCCACAGGAGCGGCATGTCGGGGCTGGCGTCGATGGTGTGCTCCTGGTGGTTAATGGTAAGTTTGATCATAGTACAGACTTTGCTTTGCTTGAATAAATTTGACCGGTTAAGTGTTCCTTATGAGATTAAAACATGTAAGCTTAAAGATAGTTCAGTAATTAAACCGATAGTTGCACTATTCAAACAAATAGTTACAAATTTCAAAACACGCGTTTCGCTGTAAGCCGTAGCCGGCAATGCTCCGGCGTTTTACGTTGTATAGTAAAAGAAACAACGATTGAATTATTTTGCAGACTGGGGCCTTTTGATTACTTTTATTATATCTCTATTAACCCTTGCATCTTCATTCCCTATAGTACTTGTACGCTACTGTAATTGTAATCCTGTTTTAATTCAACTCATTCCACATCATTCACCCCTTTTAAAATTGCTCTCATATGAAATCAGTGATCCCCTTGGTGGTAGCCGCTATGCTGCTCCTCACAGTTGCCGGCTGCAGAAAGTATCCCGATCAGTTACCCAATTATCCCCATTACCAGGTACAAAAAATTAAAATCGACCCGGGCGGTTTTGGGGAAGACTCCGCTGTATTCGCCTATAATGCAATTGGCAACCCGGTTAGCATTACCCGCGGCCGGCCATCCACCGGCGCTCCCAACTACCTGTTCCGTTATGATGCACAGCATCGCTTAACAGATTATATCGGGGTGTACGCCAATGGTTTGGTTTTTGAAACCTGGCACCATTACACCTATAATAATCATGATAATATTGTAACAGATACGACCTATGTTTTTGGCATTGTAACTGACCACGGCCCTGCGCCCGATCCACAGGCGCCACCTCCCTATGACCACCTGTTTGTAGGCCATACAACCGCCTATGAATATGATGCACAGCACCGGATCATACGCGCTTATGACGACTTTGGCCAGCCGCCGGTAAGCACCACCCGTTATATATATAATGCAGATGGCAACCTGGCGGTTATACGCAGCTATGATCCCTATACTGCCGATAGCTCGGATGTAGCGCTTACCAGTTATGATAACAAGGTAAACCTGCACCGCACCCACCCCATCTGGCAATTCCTGGACCGCGATTACAGCGTTAATAACCATGAGCAGGTAACGGCTTATAATGCGCAGGGCCTGCCGCTGGTTATACAGGCGCCGGCAAATACCGAAATTTCACAGTCCTTTATTTCATTATGGTACACAATTGCATTACATATCACTTACGGGCCGCGCAGGTAAGCAAGCGGTTGTTCATGTAAAATTATAAATGGGTTGATATAATACAGGCAAAGCAGCGGTTAACAGGCGCTGCTTTGTTATTTAGTTTAACCGTAACTGTTATTACTTCACATTTTTACCACCTGCCTGCCCCATCCAAACACCGCTGCCTGATAATTTGTAATTTCACATGTATGACAATGCCCAACATAAGACGTTTGCTGGTGTACATGCTTAAATGTATAACCGGCACCCTGCTGGTATTCTTACTGGCATGGCTGTTAGATTATAAAGATTATATCTGGTGCCTCATTTCTGTTATGCTGGTGCTGTCGCCCGAAGGAAGCGACGCCGTTCCCCTGGCCATGAGCCGCATTAAAGCCAACCTGGTAGGGGCTGCCGCAGGACTGATCATGCTCGTTGTTCACCCGCCCGCAATAATAATGGTAAGCGGCGCAGTAGCCATTACCGTGGTGCTGTGCACTTTGCTGCAGCTTGAAATAGCGGCCCGTTCCGCCTTGGCGGCCACCATTATCGTAACCCTGCACGAAGCCGGTAAACATGTGTGGGACACTGCCGTGGAAAGGATCATTGCGGTGCTGGCCGGCTGCTTACTGGGCCTGGTTATCACCTTCCTGTTCCACTCCCGTTTTACCAGTCATCCCGTAGATGCACCGCCGCCACAACAGGAAGCATGAACTGCCGTATAATTTCTGATTAATTAAGTATCTTGTTTGCCTTTCAAACAACAGCACACACTTTTACAGGTTATGACAATCAACAAGCTTATCTCCTGCCTGGCAGTCCTGCTGGCAACCTGCCCATTGATAACACGGGCGCAAACCGCAACCAGCGGTTACGATCAGCACAAAGCATTCGACCCGGTATTTTACACACAGAACGGCAATGAGTTCCGCAGCGCGGGCGGCGCGCCGGGGCCTAAATACTGGCAAAACCGGTCGGACTACAACATTAACGTAACGCTTGACACTGTACAGCACCGCCTCACAGGATCGGTACAGATCACTTACACCAACAATAGCCCTGATACGCTTTCCTTTGTATGGCTGCAGTTGGATCAGAACATTTACCGCGAAGACTCCCGCGGCGAAGCTGCCTCCGCATACAGCGGCGGACGTTTTGTAAACCGTACCTTTACCCGGGGCGACGAGATCAGCTCCGTATCAATTGTTGAAAAAGGCAAGGCGCAACCTGCCGTGTACACGGTGAATGATACCCGCATGAAAATAAAGCTGCCCGCAGCCCTCAAAGCTAACGGCGGCACCATACAGTTCCGTATTAACTATGCTTTTAGCATACCGCAATACGGCACCGACCGTATGGGCCGGCTGGAAACCCGCAACGGGTGGATATACGAAATTGCCCAATGGTACCCCCGTATGTGCGTGTATGATGATGTGCTGGGCTGGAACACCATTCCCTACCTGGGCGCCTCCGAGTTTTACCTGGACTATGGCAATATTAACTACAGCGTAACCGCCCCCGCCAATATGGTGGTAGCCGGATCGGGCGAGCTGCTGAACGCAGCGCAGGTGCTTACACCGGAGCAAAGCAGCCGCCTGGCTAAAGCGCGTACCAGCGACCAAACGGTGACCATTAAAGACAGTATGGCCGTTATATCCCCCACGGATAAACGCAAAGGCAATCTTACCTGGCGTTTCTCCTGCAAAAATACCCGCGATGTGGCCTGGGCCGCTTCCCGCGCCTTTATATGGGATGCTGCCCGCATTAACCTGCCGGGCGGTAAAAAAGCCCTGGCACAATCCGTATACCCCGCGGAATGCGCCGGTACTGCCGCGTGGGGCCGGTCAACAGAATACGTTAAAGGATGTATTGAGCTGTACTCCAACAAGTGGTTCTCTTTCAGCTATCCTGTGGCCACCAACGTGGCGGGTATTGTAGGCGGTATGGAATACCCTGGTATTGTGTTCTGCTCCTGGAAAAGCAAAGGCGGCGGCCTGTGGGGCGTAACCGACCATGAGTTTGGCCATAACTGGTTCCCGATGATTGTAGGCTCCAACGAACGTAAATATGCCTGGATGGATGAAGGCTTTAACACCTTTATTAACGGGCTGAATACCAAAGCATTTAATAACGGGGAATATTACCGTGCGCAAGACATCAGCAAAGTGGCGCCCCGCATGTTCTCCGACAAGGCAGAAGCGCTGATGACCACCCCCGATGTGATACAGAACGCCCAGTTGGGTAATGTAGGCTACTTTAAGCCTGCCCTGGGACTGAACCTGCTGCGCGATCAGATACTGGGCCCCGAACGGTTCGACGAAGCTTTCCGCACTTATGTGCACCGCTGGGCATTTAAACATCCCACGCCCTGGGACTTTTTCCGCACCATAGAAAATGTGGCCGGGGAAGATCTGGGCTGGTTCTGGCGCGGCTGGTTCCTGAATACCTGGAAACTGGACCAGGCCGTAAAAGAAGTGAAGTACAAGGATAATGATCCTGCCAAAGGAGCACTGATCACCATTGAGAACCTGGATCAGCTGGTAATGCCGGTACAGGTGGCTATACAAGCTGCTAACGGTAAGGCAGATACGGTAAAGTTGCCGGTGGAAATATGGCAGCGCGGCGGCACCTGGACCTTCCTCTACCCTTCTACCACCACCTTAACCCAGGTAGTAATAGATCCGCAGGACGCCCTGCCGGATATGAACCGGGAGAATAATACATGGAAAGCGCAGTAAGCAAAAAGCGCAAAGCTTAAAGCAAAAAGCAAAAAGCAGAAAGCAGAAAGCATAAAGCAGGGAGGCCGTTTGTAACCTTCGCAGCAGCTGTTTGCAGCACTGCCTTGGGTTTCCGGTTTTCGCAGGCTTTATGCTTTTTGCTTTTTGCCTGAGCATTGGATTAAGCGCCGCATCTTTTTAGCAGAGCACTTCGCCCTATATGCACCAATTGCTTTTTGCTTTCTGTTTAAGCATGCATTAAGTGCCGTATCTTTTTAGCAGAGCACTTCGCCTTATATGTACCAATTGCTTTATGCTTTCTGCTTTTTGCTTTTTGCTTTCTGCTTACTGGAACTTAAACACGCCCATCATAAATATCAGCAGCAGTATCAGGAACTGGCCAATGTGAAAAACCCTGATCCGCTTGCGCAGGGCTCCGTATTGCAGCATATCTGTAACTGAATTGTCAGCAACCAGCAGCGCCTGTAATTTTTTTATGCCGGGAGCGCCTATGAGTATGATATTCAGCATCATCAGCACAATAAGCCCCATTTTAAATTCAAACCAGAATTGCTTGGTTACTCCAAACTGGTAAGCCCTCAGCAGCATAAACCCGCTCAGGATGAGGACCACCCCGCCTATACGCAGGAACCAGTCATACGTAGAGGAGATTTTGAACACCACGGTGGCCTTCTGGTTTTCGCCCGGCAGGTAGCCCCACAGCTTTCTTAAAGTAATGTAATGTCCCAGGGTGCCGCCTGATATAAGGGCGATACCGATAATGTGCAGGAACAAGCCTGTAGTAAATAAATTGAATGTTGCCATATAATAACGGTTTTAGAATGAGCGGTTCGCAGTTCCCCGGCCAGGTTAAAGCAGGATGTTACTCCATATGACAGTACAGCTAACCGGGTTGTGACATTAAATTTTGTGCGGCAATAAAAACAATGACCAATAAGGCCATACAATGTTAAAGTGGTAGGTAAAAACAGCCAGTGTTGCTACAAGTTCGTGGTGTTATTTACAAATATAATACAGCTTCGTTGCAAAATGCAATATTTCTGAAATAATTTTTATTAAATTGCTCTATATCCGTAGTAGTATGAATACGACCGTACAGCTGGTAGCCGCCTGGGGGGCTTATGAAGAAAAACACCCCGGCTGCAGCATCGAGGACTTTTGCCGTTATTACCTGCTGCACCAGCAGCAGCAAAAGCCGGCAGACACCGGTAAGCTTACCGGCGGCCTGCAGCCCGCTACTCCCGAAGCAACATTAATGAAGGTGATGGGCCGCATTATGCGTTTGCATGGGCTTTATTCGCGCTTGTCGCTGGAGGATGCGGGCATTGGCCAGTTTGAGGAGTTTGCGTTGATGAATAACATTTTACAGCGTAAAAACCCGCGCAAATCCGAGGTGATTTATGCTACTATTTACGAGCTCTCTACCGGTACGGACCTGCTGAACCGCCTGCGGGAAAAGGGTTATATTACTGAAGTGCCCGACCCTGCCGACCGCCGCTCCAAGCGGGTAAAAATGACCGCTAAAGGAGAAAAGACGCTGCAGCATGCCTATAAACGTATGGGCCAGCTGGTAAAAATGATGCTGCGCGATATGGACACAGAAGAAGTGCAGCTATGCATACAGCTGCTAAAGCATGTAGAGATCAAATTCTCAGAACGTTGGCCGGAAGATAAGGGCCGGTCGTTTGACGAGATTTATACCAGCGTAATGTCGGAGTGAGGAATTATAGAGGAATCATAAATGTAAAATGCAGAATGTAAAATGTAAGAATATGTGCAATGTGATTATAAAGTAAATGCACATTTTGTACTGTACCGCTGTAACAGCTTATTAAATTGCTAAATAATGCTGGTCTTAGTTTTATGTTTAATATTTAAAGCTTCACATAATATTTAAAACCTCACAATTACGCTTACAATGGCGCGGCCCCCTGCTTTTGCATTCTACATTTTACATTTGATATTTTACATTTTAAAATACTCCCTAAAATACTCCGCCGGCTTCAGGTTCAGCCACTCCTGCCGGTTAGCCGCCAGGTCTGCATAAGTAAAGCGCTCGATCTGCTCCTGGGTAAAGGACAGCGGGTTTTCCGGCGCGCCCCTGGTTACAATGCCCAGCCCATGATCGGCATCCAGCACAAACACGTTAATATCCCGGTGCAGGCTTCTTAAATGCATAATGCTTTTCCATACATCCCCGTTCCAGAACCCCTGGCATTGATGCTCGTTCCATTGTGCCCAGGTATAGCTGGCTTCCGGCGTTTGCGGGTTACAGTCGTGCATGATAATAACGCCATTGGCAGCCAGGCGGTTCAGGCAGTTCTCTGTATCGCGCAGGGCATAGGCATATTCATGCATCCCATCTACCAGGCAAATGTCCAGCGGTGTGTTTTGCAGTACTTTGTCTGCCTTTTCTGTAAAAAAGCGGTCGCTTTCCATCCTGAAATAAGAGGCATGCATATTAGCCGGGTACTGGATGGCCTTAAAGAATTGTTTCAGCGGACTGAATTTCAGGTAAGGATCTACCGCAATTTTGCGGCCTGCTTTAATAGGAAAAAAGTTTTTGCCCGATTCAACGCCTATTTCAAGGTACGTTTTAAACCCATATTTATCTATGAGCGATTGTGTGATAGTGCTTCTGTTGATTGTCATACGTGGAAGGGCAAGATAAGAATATAAACTTGATTTTTGCTATAAAAAAGCTTCCCGGCTGGAAAGCCGGGAAGGTGGTCTACTCGTCTATAATGCTTAATATTCAAGACCTAAAAAGTAAAACTGCCTGCCATCTTGTTATTTTTTATGAAGGCCTCCCGGCTGAAAGGCCGGGAAGGCCATTGTTACTTCTGTCATTTACTTACCACGGCGATAGGTTGAATCCGGCCAATGCGGAAAGGTATCGGACGGAAACGTGTCATGCGGCGGGTAAGGAAAGGTGTCGTGCGGTGGATACGGGAACGTGTCATGAGGAAAGGTGTCATGCGGGAAACTGTCGTGTGGCAGCGAATCATGTGGTAACGAGTCGTGCGGCAGGCTGTCGTTCGCAGCCAGCGCGGCCTCTTTTGCATTCAGTTTTTCCAGTACATTCTCTTTCCGGCAAGCCGTTGCCGCTACGATAAATGTGCCCACCAGCAGGAGCAATACATGAAGTTTGTGCATAAACAGAATAGGATTTGTTATACTTATACAGACCGCATCATGCATTCCAAAGGTTGGGTGCCGGAAAGAAAATATTTACCGTTGCAGCGGTACGCGTATGTATAGTTCCAGGCTGTTATTTTGCAGATACAGCAATGGTTGTTTAAAACCGCTGCCGCCGGAAGACCGGAGCAGGTTTACCCGGTAGCTGGCCCCTACCAGGATGCGGGGACGGATGTAATAGCCAACATCCAGGTTCCAGCCAAGGGTATGGGCGCCAGGCAGCTGCCTGCTGCTGAATACAGGGGTACTATAGCCCGCCTGCGTCAGCGAATCGGTACGGGTATGCGTTTCCGTCGTATCTATGGTGCCGGATGGCCGCGCGTACTGGTAGCTAAGGCCGCTGCTGACCACCCAACGGCCGAGCATATACGATACGTTTATTCCCGCCCCTGCGATAAAGGCGTTTTTGGCGGTATATCTTGTGATAACGCTGTCTGTTGTATAAACACCCTGTGCGCTGTCGGGCTTATACCGGTTTATAGCCGCATGAGTGAAAGGCTTGTTCCAGCCGGTGAGATAGCCGGCGCTCAGCATGGGCTGCAGGTACAAATTGGGCGCTACCCGGAAGGCATATTGTGCACCTGCTTTAAAGCCATACCCGTTTCCGTGTTTGGAGGCAGCTGTGCTGTCGGTCATAGCCACAGCCGGAGTGAATGGATATACGAAACCGATGTGCAGGGCCAAGCCGCCAATTACCGGCTCCCTGTTGCCATGTTGCGGCATAGGCGGCGCAGCACCCACCTGCTGCCCCCGGCTGGCAAACAATAATGCCGGCAGCTTTATGGAGAAAGCGTTTATTGTGTGTAACGGGCGGAAACCAATGGTGTTAGGGGCAGTTGTTGCATTTTTTACAGCAGCTGGCCGGTTAGCCTGACCGGGTAAAGTATTGCCGTTAGCCGGCCGGTTATCAGCGCCACCGCTCCCCAGCCTTGCCAGTGGCTGTACTGCTGCGCTGCTTTGGGTGGCCATTTCATTATTGTACCTTCCGGAACTATTGGCGGCAGTGCGTTGCGTTGCATGATTTGCATTGCGCTGCGTTCTGTTGCCGCCTGGTGTTTTGCCGGGTGGCGTTTTTGCACCGCCCTGCCGGGCAACAGCGTTATCCTTCCCGAGAGTTGTTGCCGCAGCCGGCTGAAAAGCGGATGCATTTGTTTTACCGTGGCCGGATGTAACAGTTTTCGCAGCTTTTCCTGCGGCAACAGCCTCCGGCTCATCGTTCCTGTTTGCGCGGGGTAACGGCATTGGCCGCATGGCAGCTCCTTTTACGGGAGCATTGTACTGCCACCAGGTTAAAGCCGGTGTACTTGCCACTCCTGTTGCTCCAGCCAGGCCATTACCTGCGCTGCGCTCCTGCCCTGCCGTTTGCTGTCCGGCATCACTGTTGGCATTATTCAAAGTTCCCTGCCCGCTGCCCGCCGCATTCGTATTACCGCCAGCGTTATAGCTATTATCAGCCCTTGTTTTACTTGCACTGTTTGCCTGCGTGCCAGCCAGGCTGTCTGCTGACGGGTAATGCATAACTACCTGTGCAGCTTTATCTTGTACCGTTTTGCGGTTATTTAACTGCAAATGTATTACCAGCGCGGCACCCCCCACCGCTGCCGCTGCGGTCAATGACCACAGCATACCCCGGCCCGTGGCAAACCAGGATTTTGACAGCGGCGACTGCCCCGGGGCGGGTGGCTCCGGTTGGGGAGCTGGTGCGGCATTATCCAGCAGGCCGGCCATCTTTGACCAGGCCTGCTGCTTTTCCTCCATACCGGTTTCGCCCGGTACGGATTGTTCCGCAGCAGCCTTCAGCCAGTCTTCAATATGTTTGTGTTGGTCATCCATTCATATTGCGCTTTAACAAAGGGGATGATGCTGCGGTTAAATACTGCTGCAGCAAACGCTTGCCTTCCGACACATGCCACTTGGAGGTGCCGGTACTCATGCCCAGCATCTCCGCTATTTCCTTGTGTGAATATCCTTCTATGATAAATAAATTGATCACAATTCTTGTTGCAGGCGGCAGCTGCTGCAAAACCAGCAGCAGGTCCTTGTATTCCAGTGTATTCGTTGTAGTGGCAGCTATATCTCCCGGCAATTCCGCTACTGTTTGCTCTTTCATTTGTCCGCCCCTGTTCCTGAAGTAATCTGCCACGGCGTGTACCATAATGCGGCGCAGCCATCCCTCAAAGCTGCCTGTTTGCCCATATTGCCCTATTTTCTGAAAGGCCCGCAGGAACCCGTTGTTCAGGATGTCGGTAGCCTGGTCCCGGTCGCTGGTGTACCGTTTTATTACAGCCAGCATGCGGTCAAAGAACAGGTAGTACAGCTTCTCCTGGCACAAACGGTCATTGGTACGGCATCCGGCCAGCAGCTGGTCCAGGTGGTCGTACGCATGGTTAGGATGGTCCGTATGTGCGGATAAGTTAAATGGCAGTTTCTTTCAGATTAAGCAAATAGAAAAAGAGGGATGCAAAATGTAAAATATTGAATGTAAAAGCGTTGAATGCTTTACATTTCATCATCTTTCATTTACAACCTTAACTCCTTATACAAGACAGCGGCCTGTTGCCGGAAGGTTGGGTATGGCGTAAAATTTTTTTACGGTTTTACATACACCTCTATAATGGCATTGGTAGGCCGGCGCGGCGCCAGAAATTCATCTACCTGCCGGTAATGCTTTTTCAGTTCTGTTCTAAGGGCAAAGGGGAAAAAGTTGTTCAGGCCGGGCGCGTACTCATACAGCACCAGGTCGTAATGATGCTGCTGTACTTTTTGCTTAAAGGCAGCCAGCTGCCGGTTAAACATGCCTACACCCAGGTGGTACCACAGCGGGTAGTCCTCCCCGGTTTCCAGCTTAAATGGCATGGCGTGCGCCAGGGGTGTTAACTCGGTCATGTTCAGCACTTTAATGCTGTCTTTCTTTTCTTTTACTACAGGCAGGTTCAGCACCCGTTCCATACCATGTACAGTAGAAGGCGGCATGTATATCTTCTTAAATTCCGGCAGGCTGGAGAAAATCCATTCCGACGTGGGCACATCCTTGGTGGTATCTGTATTCAGCATAAAGTTCCGGCGTGACACCACATTCTCTGCATTCGGATCGGCCTGCGCCATCTCAACCGGTGCCGGGAACACACGCTGGAAAATGCGGTCAATATATTTCCAGAACGTACCGGACCACCACAGCAGCACCAGCAGCGCCCCGCTTAAAAAAGCAGTACGCCTGCCAAAGTCAATATGTTGCAGGGAAGCAAACTGCGCGCACAGGAAGGCAAAGGCAAAGCTGTGAAAGAAGATGTTATTATCAGGCGGCGTGTAGCTGGTAACCTGGAACAGGGCCGCCTCTGCCAGTATGCCCAGGGTGAGCAGGGTAAACAGCATGGCCGGTTTGTTTTCCCAAAACGCCTTAAAGTTCCGGAAGGCCGGCACCAGGCATAACACAATGAGCACCAGGTAAAATTTGATCCACTGCGAAGCGCCCAGTATTTCCTCTGCAAAATCGTTTACCGACAGGCGGGAGTTATGCGGGGGCTGCCCGTGGTTATACCAGTAGCCAAAACCATATGGCAGCAGCGGCGCAATAATAATAATGGCCACCAGTAAATAACAGCCCAGGAAAGCAGGAATATCCCACCAGGTTTTTTCATGCAGGCTGTTGTATAATAACAGCGCCAGGCATAACAGCAGGGCCAGTCCGCCCCCATCCTGCTTGGTGAAGATAGACAGGAAGGTGAACAGGGCGGCCAGCACCAGGTACAGGAAACGTACCCTTTGCTGCGGGCGGGTCATATACTGGAACAGGAAGGCCAGGCCTACCAGCTCAAATACAATTACCGTATGGTTATACCAGGGCCAGAAGTTGAAAAAGGAGTAAGACAGCACAAATACCATTACCGACAGCGCCCGTATGCCCGGCGCTACGTTCAGCCGCTTTAAAATGCTGCGGAACGCAAAGCCCGACATAATATTAATAAGCACCTGCGCTTTTACCAGTGAAATAAGCTGCGGGCCAAACAGGCGGAAAAACAGGCTTGGAATGATCCAGAACCCGTAGCCCAGGGGCGTGCCAAAATCGCGGTAGGGCATTTGGCCGGTAGACAGCCGGTAGGCGCCCTCCCAGGAAAGAAAAATATTAACCCGGTACGGAAAGGTACTGAACAGGGGCACCAGCGCCAGCCCGATAATCAGCAAACATTCAATGGCAGTGAAAATATTACGCCTCTGGTAAAGGGATGACCCGGACAACATAATGGGGAACGATTTTATGATTTCGAGGCGTAAAAGTAGTATTTCTTGCCTAGAACGCATAATACTGAATGCCTGCTTTGGCTTTAAGCTCATTTAACAGGCACTAAAAGGCCGGCCCTTATTGTAGGCCAGCCTCTTAAATAATGTTTTTTTTTAATATTTTGGTGTGCTTTCGTTAGCCTTTATTGTCCGGCTGCTGTAAAAGTGTTTCAATTACTACAGCCGGCTACATTAAATACTACAGGATTTTATTCCGGTAGCGCCTGCTGGTAAAGGCATAGCGCTCCCGGGGCCAATTTTCCATTATATTTATATTAAATCCATACGCCTGCAGGAGATTCAATGCGCAGCCTGTTATGCTGTGAACAAGCGTGTAGCCGGCCGCGTTCTATGTTTTAGTTCCTGTAAATCAGCCGCCAGTGGCCGCCCTTTAAGTCCTGTAAATCAGCTTTTTGCTTTTTTCCTTTTGCCCTTTGCTTTGCGCTTTCTGCTTTCTGCTTTACGCTTTCTGCCCAATCCTTTGTATATTGCCGCCGTATTAATACCCGTTCTATCCCCGTGCAATATCTGAAACTACTCAGGCCTCATCATTGGGTCAAAAATCTGTTCCTGTTTATTCCCCTCTTTTTTGCGGGAGAACTGTTTTCACTGTCTACCATCACCAGCCTGGTGACAGCTTTTTTGGCATTCAGCTTTACAGCCAGCAGCATTTATATTATAAATGACTATAAGGATATTGAGGCCGACCGCAAACACCCGGTCAAGTGTAAACGGCCCATGGCTTCCGGCGCAGTAACGCCATCTGCAGGACTGGTGTTCTTTATTCTGTGTATAATTATTGGCCTGGCCCTGGCCTGGCTGGTTAAACCAAAATTCCTGTTCGTAGTTAGTATCTACTTTATTTTAAACCTGTTATACTCTCTTGGGTTAAAGCATATTTCCATCCTGGACATTATTATTCTTTCCATCGGCTTTGTGCTGCGTATTAAGGCAGGTGGTATTGCCTCCAATACAGCCGTATCATCCTGGCTGATAGTAATGGTGTTTTTGCTGGCCCTTTTTATGGCCGTGGCCAAACGCCGCGACGATGTGCTGATCAAAAACGAGTCGGGCCAGGAAATGCGCAAGGCTTCCAAGGGATATAATATGGACTTTATGAACGTGGTGCTGGCCCTGCTGGCCGCGGTGATCATTGTGTGCTACCTGATGTACACCCTGGACCCTGAAACCATGCGCCGCTTTCATACCTACCGCCTGTATTATACCACCCTTTTTGTTATTGCCGGATTATTACGATATTTGCAAATAACCTACGTGGAGAACAATACCGGCTCTCCTACCAAAATCCTGTACAAAGACCGCTTCATACAGTTAACCATAGCCCTGTGGATCCTGAGTTTTTATGTGATCATTTATTTACCGGCAAACGAAAGTTTCTTTTAACTCATGGAAAAACGGTTAGCAAATTGGGGCAATTACCCCGTTATCGCCAGTGAAGAAAGCTCCTTCTCACGGGAAGACCAGCTACAGGACCTGCTGCAAACAAGTACCCCCGTTATTGCGCGGGGCAACGGCCGCTGTTATGGCGATGCTTCCCTGGGCGCACACAGTATATCTACCCTTAAGTACGATAAAGTATTAAGCTTTGATACTGCCAATGGCCTGTTTGAGTGCCAGGCCGGCGTTACGCTGGACCAGGTGCTGGACATTATAGTGCCCAAAGGCTGGTTTTTGCCGGTAACCCCCGGCACCAAGTTCATTACAGTGGGCGGCGCAGTAGCCTCTGATGTGCATGGCAAGAACCATCACGTAGATGGCGCTTTTTCCAGCCAGATCACCTCCATGGATGTGCTTACATCTCAGGGCCTTATCACCTGCTCGCCTGCCCTGGAGCCGGACTTGTTCTGGGCTACCTGCGGCGGTATGGGCCTTACCGGTATCATTACCAGGGTACAGTTCCGCCTGAAAAAAGTGGAAACCTCTTTCATCAAACAAAAGCAGATCAAGGCCCGCAATCTCGACGAAGTACTGCGCCTGTTTGAGGAAAACAAACATTACACCTACTCCGTGGCCTGGATAGACTGCCTGCAAAAAGGCGCATCTTTTGCCCGCAGCATTTTAATACTGGGCGAGCATGCCACCCGGGAAGAGCTATCGGCGCAACAGGCAAAGGATCCCCTGCAGCTGCCCTCCAAAAAGAAGCTCACCATTCCCTTTAACTTACCTTCTTTTGTGCTGAACACCTTTACCGTAAAGGCGTTCAACTGGCTGTACTATGCCAAGAACACAAAGCGGGAGATCAACAACGTGGTATCTTACGAACCTTTCTTTTACCCGCTGGATGCTTTTTTACACTGGAACCGCGGCTATGGTAAGGCGGGTTTTGTACAGTACCAGTTTGTGCTGCCCATGGATCAGCAACAGGGGCTTGTAGAGATACTGCAGCGTATCAGCAGCAAAGGCTGGGGCTCTTTCCTGGCGGTGCTGAAGGTGTTTGGCCGGCAGGATAACCTCATCTCCTTCCCGATGGAGGGCTACACCCTGGCGCTGGACTTCCCGGTGCGCAAAGGGCTGTTCGCTTTCCTGGACGAGCTGGACGAGCTGGTGCTGCAATACGGCGGCCGCCTGTATCTTTCCAAAGATGCCCGCATGAAGCAGGAAGTGTTCTGGCATAGCTATCCCCATGTACAGCGCTTTGCCGAAATTGTGCAGCAGTATAACAGCGACGGCCGGTTCCGGTCGTTACAGTCCGACAGGCTGCGCATCACTGCTCCTGCCTCCGCCCCCGGGGAATTAATAATGAACAATGAAGAATTAATAATTAAGGATGCGATGTTGAAATAAAACATCGCTGTTGTTATTTTACAACGCCTTCATTATACATTACCTGTGGTAACGCCACGGCACCTTACCAAACACCTTATTAATTATTCATTCTTAATTCTTAATTATAGAAATGCCTACTGTTTTAATTCTGGGCGCAGGGTCTGATATGGCTGTTGCCATAGCCCGGCAGTTTGCCGCCGACAAGTACGATGTGCAGCTGGCTGCCCGTAACACCTCATTTTTACAGGCCCAGGAGCAGGACCTGCGCATACGCTACGGTGTAAATGCCAGCTCCCATACTTTTGACGCTGTTGATTTTGCCAGTCACCCTGGCTTTTACGATAGCCTGCCGGTAAAGCCGGATGTTACGGTATGCGTATTCGGTTACCTGGGCAA
This sequence comes from Chitinophaga sp., assembly GCF_035761305.1. Lineage (GTDB taxonomy): Bacteria > Bacteroidota > Bacteroidia > Chitinophagales > Chitinophagaceae > Chitinophaga. Next base: position 23,234 of record NZ_DASTRI010000107.1, read on the forward strand.
CCAGGAGCTGGGGCAAACCAACTGGCAGGAAGCCAGCCGCATTATTAATACCAACTATACCGGCGCTGTATCTATATTGAATGTGGTGGCGGCGGATTATGCCGCCCGCCGCCAGGGCACTATTATCGGCATTAGCTCAGTGGCCGGTGAGCGCGGCCGGCAAAGCAATTATTTATACGGCAGCGCCAAGGCCGGGTTTACCGCTTACCTCAGCGGGCTGCGGAACCGCCTTTTTCAAAGCGGCGTGCATGTGCTTACCGTACAGCCCGGGTTTGTGTACACCCGTATGACGGAAAACCTTACCCTGCCGCCCCTGCTTACTGCCCAGCCGGCCGATGTGGCCACTGCGGTTATAAAGGCGGCAAAAGCCGGGAAAAATGTGCTGTATGTAAAATGGTTCTGGCGATACATCATGTTGATTATTAAATCAATACCAGAGTTTATCTTCAAAAAATTAAAATTATAAGACAAGCGGCTATAAACCGCTTATAATTAATAATTAAGAATGAATAATTAATAATTCAGGAAGCGAGATGATTGTTTTTGCATTGCAATGACAGCATAATTCACTATCTATTAATATTTTAGAAGATGGAAATTGTATTTTAAATGCAAGCGCTCCGTTAGAACACCGCACTGAGTATTATTCATTCTTAATTATTCATTATTAATTATCATGAAGCAAACCATCGCTTTCTTTGATTTTGACGGCACTATCACTACGCGCGACACCTTGTTTGAGATCATCCGTTACCAGAAAGGCAGCGGTGCATTGTACGCAGGTTTGCTGCTGCTGTCGCCTGCCCTGGTGCTGTTTAAGCTAAAACTGGTATCGAGCCACCGGATGAAAGAGATTTTTTTGCGCCATTTTTTTAAGGGTGCGGGTGTAAGCGCTTTCCGTGAAAAATGCGCTGCCTTTTGCCGCGACCGCCTGCCTGCATTGATACGACCCGGCGCACTGGAAGCCATCCGCAGTCACCAGGCGCAGGGTCACCAGGTAGTAGTGGTAACTGCTTCTGCGCAGGACTGGGTAGCGCCCTGGTGCGCTGCTATGAATGTTACCTGCATTGCCACCCAACTGGAAGTAAAAAATGAGCGGCTCACCGGTAACATACAGGGTCTTAACTGTAACGGCGATGAGAAAGTATGCCGCATACGCAATGAGTTTAACCTGGAGCAGTTTGAAGATATTTTCGCCTACGGCGACAGCAGCGGCGATAAGCCCATGCTGGCCATAGCACGTACGGCACAGTTTAAGCCGTTCAGGAATTAAGGGATGAACTGAAAAGATAAAAAAATGCCCGGATGATCATCGTCATCCGGGCATTTGTATGTTTGTTTGTTAGTAGCTGTTTAATCATCTGCACATTTGCATATCTGCACATCGCTTACGCCGCTGCTTTCAGCTGCGCGGGTTTTACGGCAGCGCTCTTGAGCTTAATAATGCCTATCCAGTTCATTACTTTCATTACCGGGTAGGTAGGATCCAGCTCATACCATTTTTTGGCAAAGTTGGGGCTGTCTTTGAATTTGTGGTGGTTGTTCTGGAACAGCTCACCCAGCAGCATAATACCCCAGGGAGATGAGTTGCGCGACTGGTCGCCGTTATCAAAGTTGCTGTAGCCGTATTTATGGCCGCACCAGTTTACCACGGCGCCCTGTACAGGTCCCATCAGGAAGTGGATGGGCAGCAGCAGGTACCACCAGAGGCTGGGCGCAAAGGCCACGTAAAATGCAACATAACCGGCCACAAATACCAGGCGGGTAAGCATATGGTCGCCAAAGCGGTCCATAGCGTTCCATTCGGGTAACGGCTCTTGTGTAAACTCCGCAGCAGGCAGGTTTTCGCGGGTTACAAACCCGTTGTATATCTGGCGGGTATGCACCATCATGCTCCAAACATCTTTGAAAAAGTGCGGAGAATGCGGGTCATGCTCGGTATCGCTATATTCATGATGCATACGGTGCATTACGCCGTATGCTCTTGGAACCAGGTAGGAAGAGCCCTGGAAAAACCAGGTGGCAAAGTAGAAAACACGCTCCCAGCCTTTGCTGGTAGTATACATCTGGTGAGATGCATAGCGGTGCAGGAAGAAAGTGTGAAAGAACAATGATAAGAACCAATGCACACAAAAAAAGATCAGGATCGCCGTCATTAACTTATTTTAAAAAATGTACGAAAGGTCAAAGGTAAGCTAAATAATTGTAAGCCATTGCAATGAAATGTTAAATAGCAGTGGGCTCATTCCTCCATCCTCACCTGGCGCAGCTCCAGCATGTTCAGCCCGTTTTCCTGCAGGCCTTTTACATTGGGTTGAATAAAATGCACGGCCTCATCGTAAAACACGGGCACTACCGGCGCATCCGCTACAATAAGCCGGTCCATTTGCCGGTACAGCTCATAACGCGCGGAGTCGTTGGTTTCCTGCAAAGCCCGCTCATACAAACGGTCAAATGCCGGGTTGTTATACCGGGTGTAATTGGGCGGCGCCGGGTTTTTGCCGTAGAAAAACGCCAGGTAGCTTTCCGCATCCGGGTAGTCGGCTATCCAGCTGCCCCGGAAAAATACAGCGGCCGATTTGGCGGTTTGCTCCAGCATCAGGCTTTTCTGCACTACCTCTACCTGTATGTGCAGGCCTGTTTCCTGCAGCTGGGCCGCAATGTAGTTCGAGAGGTCGGCGTATACCGGTATGGTAAGCAGGTGTATTACCGGCAGGCCTTTGCCATTGGGAAAGCCGGCCTCCTGCAGCAGCCGG
>NZ_DASTRI010000108.1:0-2441 GCF_035761305.1 Chitinophaga sp.
AACGGGAATGAATATATTTTATATTGATACCATAGTGCCAGCGCTCCAGGTATTGCCGGCTGGCCGAAAGCTGCCAGGCAATGTCCGTTGGATTAAAGGTACCCTGTATATTGCCTGCGGCGTCTGTTTGCGTAAGCGTGCCATAATGCACATACTGCACGCTGCCGGCAAAGGTGGTTTGCAGCTTATCTGCATAATACCCAAGCATAGCGTGGCCATATTTCACATCTGCAAAATAGCTGGTAAAGTTTACCTGTAAATGCCCGTGCATAGCGGGACGCAGCAAAGCAGGATTTGCCAGCGTGAGAGAAGCGTCATTGAGCTGCTGGCTTACATTCATACTGCCCAGGGCTGTCAGCTGCGGCGCAGCCGGCAGATCCAGGAAAGGGAAAACGCTTTTACCGCCCAATACCTGCCCAAAGCACAGGCACCGGCAACATAGGATAATGATGATGGACAGTAAGCAGCGCATTCAGTTTCAATTACGAATTAGTTAATTACGAATTAAGGAGTTGTGCGTTTATCGAATTGTGGTTCAGCAAAGCTTTGTTTGCTTTATTGCTGTCCATTACAATAGTCATTATCAATGCTAATACTTGTTGTCAATATACATTACTCATCCATCACTAACAACCCTTACCAACTGTTATTACTAATATTCACGCTATAACACAACGCACTTATACTGTCATCGCCAACAATTCGTAATTCGTAACTAACTAATTCGTAATTAGCGTTTATTTCTTCATCAGCGCTATATCCAGCACTTCATCCATTTCCTTTACGAAATGAAATTTCAGGCCCTTGATGTAATCCGGGTTAATATCTTTAATGTCTTTCTCGTTTTGCCAGCACAGTAAAACCTCCTTGATACCGGCGCGTTTGGCAGCCAGTATCTTTTCCTTGATACCGCCTACCGGCAGCACCTGCCCGCGCAGGGTGATCTCGCCGGTCATGGCCAGGTAGGATTTTACCTTGCGGCCGGTAAACGCTGAGGAAAGCGCTGTAAGCATGGTAACACCGGCGCTGGGGCCATCCTTAGGCACCGCACCTTCCGGCACGTGCACGTGCACGTTTTTGTGGGAGAACAGCTTGGAATCTATTTTATAATTAGCGGCATTGGCCTGCAGGTAGCTGAGCGCCGTGGAGGCCGACTCCTTCATTACATTTCCCAGGTTACCCGTAAGCTTCAGCTCTCCTTTACCGTCACTGAGGCTGGTTTCAATAAACAATATATCGCCGCCTACATAGGTCCAGGCCAGGCCTACCGCCACACCGGGCGGGTTGCCTACCTTATACAGCTCATTGGAGTAGCGCGACTTGCCCAGTATTTTCGACAGCATATCTTCCGTAAGCGTATCGGGCAGGGCCTGCTCCATGGCTACGTTTTTAGCCAGGGAACGCATGATAGAAGCCAGCAGGCGATCCAGCTCACGCACACCGCTTTCACGGGTATAATCCTGTATGATCCTGGTAAGTATTGCGCCGGGAAACTTGATTTTCAGGTCTTTTAACCCATGCGCCTCCCGCTGTTTGGGCACCAGGTGGCGTTTGGCTATTTCTACCTTTTCCTCTACGGAATAGCCGCTCAGGTCAATGATCTCCAGGCGGTCGCGGAGGGCCGGGTTAATGGCGCTGAGGTTATTAGCGGTAGCAATGAACAATACCTTGCTCAGGTCATATTCCAGCTCCAGGTAGTTGTCGTAAAAGGTGCTGTTTTGTTCCGGGTCCAGCACTTCCAGCAGGGCGGAGCTGGGATCGCCGCGGAAATCATTGCCGATCTTGTCTATCTCATCCAGAATCATTACCGGGTTGGATGATTTTATTTTACGGATAGATTGCAGGATGCGGCCCGGCATAGCGCCAATATAGGTTTTACGGTGCCCGCGTATCTCGCTTTCATCATGCAAACCGCCCAGGCTTAAACGTACGTATTTACGGCCAATAGCATTGGCAATAGAACGGCCGAGAGAAGTTTTACCTATACCGGGAGGGCCTACAAAGCACAGGATGGGCGATTTCATATCGCCCTTCAGCTTCAGCACGGCCAGGTATTCCAGTATACGCTCCTTGATCTTGTCCATACCATAGTGGTCGTTATCCAGCACTTTTTGTGCTTTCTTCAGGTCGTAGCTGTCCTGTGTGTACTCCTGCCAGGGCAGGTCCAGCATCAGGTCAAGGTGGTTATACACCACGCTGTAATCCGGTGTGCTGGGATGCATGCGCTCCAGCTTTTCAATGCCTTTGCGGAACAGGTCTGCTGCAGCTTCTGTCCACTTCTTCTGCTCGGCCTTGCGCATCATTTCCTTTATCTCACGGTCGTTGGTATCGCCGCCCAGTTCTTCTTTGATGGATTTCAGCTGCTGCTGCAGAAAGTATTCGCGCTGCTGCTTGTCAAGATCGGCCTTGGTTTTATTTGTGATCTTGTTCTTCAGCTCCGC
>NZ_DASTRI010000109.1:0-16785 GCF_035761305.1 Chitinophaga sp.
CCTTACGCTTATTGTAAAAGATTGTCATGTGAATGTTCGAGAATGCAAATCGTGTAGGCTTTTAATGGTTATCTTGGGGCTAAAATACCTTCACGTTTTTTTAACCACCTAGTTATAAGTTAAATGATTTTTTGTGTTATACAACACCGCTAACTATGCCTGAACAGTAAAAAGGCATACGTTATACCGGCGCCTATAGTTTTCTTTTTTTTATGAAGACCTGTTATGATAAGACATATCCCGCGTATAGGATTCACTGCCCTAAACAATAGCACCTCTAAAGCAGCCAACGGGTTTTCTTTTCATACGTGTTACACTAACTAACAGGGTTACTCACGCTATCTGTGTTTCGGTTCCAAGAACGTTGTATGTGCAAATTAACACACTCCACTGTAAAAAATACCGCAGTGAGCAGGAAATTTTGGGCATTCCCCTACAACTCTCATGTTAGTTTTGTTGACTTTCACCCCAAAAAGAATGGTTAGCAGCAGCTTATGCACCCCATAGCCCCTGCTAACCATCAATAACAAGTTATTAACAATAATGTTTACGCCTGCTTTTTACGCATTGCCCAGTAGTATAACGGAATACCCAATAAGATGATACCCAAACCAGGCAAGGTATAATTGGCTTCAAATACCAGCAGCAGCAAAGCCAGCGCCACAGCCACTATAATATACACCATAGGCAGCACCGGGTAGCCAAATGCTTTATAGGGGCGCGGTGCAGCCGGCTGCTTTTTACGCAGTATAAAAATACCCAGTATGGTAAGCACATAAAAGATCAGCACTCCGAATATCACCAGCGCCAGCAAATCGCCATAACGCCCGGTAAGGCATAGCAGCGATGCCCATAAACACTGAATCCATAGCCCTTTGGCGGGTACGCTGTAACGGTTCATTTCAGCGGCCTGTTTAAAGAACAGCCCATCCTGGGCCATGGTGTAATAAATACGGGCTCCTGAAAGTATTAACCCGTTATTACAGCCAAAGGTGGAGATCATGATCATTACCGCTATAATCTTGGATCCGCTGCTGCCAAATATGCTTTCCGCAGCAGCCACTCCTACGCGGTCGTTGGCGGCAAATGCAATGTCATGCAGGGGCAACACCGCCAGGTACATGAGGTTAGCGCTTACGTAAATAATAGTAACAATCAGGGTGCCCAGGAACAGGGAACGGCCAATGTTTTTTTGCGGGTTTTTGATCTCCGCTGCAATAAAGGTTACATTATTCCAGGCATCGCTGGAGAACAGGGAGCCTTTCATTGATACGGCAATAGCGCCCAGCACCGCCATACCGGTAAGCATGGTGGTAACGGTTTGGCCATCCACCTGCTGCATTGACATAGTAGCCCAGGCGTTTTCCCAGTTGGCGTTCCATATTTCCGCTTTGGCGCCAATAGCAAAACCAAACAGGATCAGCCCAAACAGCGATAGCAGCTTGGCCAGCGTAAACACGGTTTGTATGATCTTGCCATTACGTATGCCCCTGGTATTAATGTAAGTAAGCAGGATAATGGAAATCACCGCCACTACCTGCGCGGCGGATATTTTTACAAAACCCGCATCCAGTAGTATATGCTGTTCGCCAACGCCAGGTACCAGGTAGGCGGTAAACTTGGCAAAGGCCACGGCTACGGCAGCAATGGTGCCGGTTTGTATTACGCTGAACTGGGTCCAGCCAAACAGGAAGGCAACAAAAGGGTTATAGGCTTCGCGCAGGTAAACATACTGTCCGCCGGCGCGGGGGTACATGCCCGACAACTCGCCGTAGCTCACCGCCGCTATCATGGTTACAATACCGGCCAGCACCCACATTACGGTGAACCAGCCGGCAGATCCCACGCTGCGCGCTATTTCGGCAGATACCAAAAAAATGCCGGATCCAATCATGGAACCGGCAACTATCATAGTGGCATCCAGTAAGCTTAAGCTGGGCTTGAAAGATGCTTGTTGATTTTCACTCATACGGGATAATGAATAATTAAGAATGAATAATTAATAATTAAGGCCTCATGCACTCAATACACCTATAGTCAAATTTATTAATTATTAATTCTTAATTTTTAATTATTCATTAGTTTTTGCGTCGCTGGCTTTGTTCAGCCCTTCAATTACCGGGGCGGTAATGTCCAGGGCTTCATCCTTGTAAAGGATATTGCTGGCGCCTGCACGGTACGAGAAAATGAATGAGTATTTTTTGTCTGCATTAAAGGTTTTCAGAAAGTTGTCCAGCCGCTTTTGCAGGTCTTCGTTAAACTTGGCTTCCTGCTCCATATATTGCTGGGAAAGGTTCTGGCGTTTAGCCTCCAGCTGCTGCTGCTTTTCCATAAGGGAGCGTTGCGCAGCTTCGCCTTCAGATTGGGTGAGCTGGTTGGCATTGGCCCGGCGCTGAAAATCGGCTGCTTCGTTCTGCAGCGCGCGCACGTTGGCTTTCAGCTCATTATCAATGGCCTGCTGTCTTTTTTCCAGCTCTGCTTTTTTCTCTTTAAAGTATTCGTAACGGGCTTCCACGGAATCCAGGTCTACATAGGCTATCCGGAGGCCGCCATCGCCTGCTTTGCCGGCGTTGGCAGCGGTTGAGGCAGCGGTGTTATTTGCATTATTTGCAGTTTTTCCACTTTGTCCGCAAGCCGCAAATAAGCCGGTCACTAAAATAATAAGGCATCCGTTTTTCACTGTTTGTTGAACATTACGCATGTCGATAAATGGATTTTTTGAACTCCGATGAAACTTTTGGTTTTAGTATGAAGGGCTAAAATAAGCTAAAAAGCAGAGTTCTTTCGTTTATTTAACTTTTTATTAAGGCGTTAGTTATTCTGGAATGTCCACATTTTAAAAGTGGCATCGTTAGCATTGCCGGTCGTTACGAGGGTATATACCTTTCCGGAGTCCAGCTTCATCTGCGCGGTTTGCAGCACCAGGGAGGAATCGCGGAAATTAAAGTTCACCTTGTAGCTGGTAGCCAGTATTTCCCGTACATCCGTAATATTGGCAAAGCCCACGGACCGGTACACGAGTAAAGAGTCCCGGTCCGCGTAATCAAAATAAAAATCAAGGGCCAGCGGTTGCGTGCGGGTGCTGTTAGGCACTTTTACATAAGTATCGCACAGGTTAATGTATTTAATGTGGGCATTACCAGGTCCGGTGGGCGGCGTAAGGTCGTCCTGGGTTACCAGCAGGCGCAGGGTGTCCAGGTGGTCTACTGTAAGGTAAGCGGAAAGATTGTAGCCGTTGCGCAACGTAAGCTCCCCTCCCATTATAGGCGTGCTGCTGCCGGCCGGGTATATGTAAAAGTTATGTTTCTCTGCGCGGAACTGTTTGTAGGCGCCGGTGTTTTCCCCATATCCCAGGTTACTGCCCAGTGTAATGGTGTCCAGCTTAAAATCAAACCGGGCGTTGGCATCCGGCACCATCTGAAAAACGCGTACACCGGAATGTGTGTCCGGCAGGTCTGAGTCACTGTCTTTGCTACAGGCTACGGCCACTGCCAACAGGCATATGATCAGCGCCGGGCGTATCCATTTTTTCATCTGTTAATTTCATTTTTCCAGCAGCCAGTACCTGTCCTGATGCTTCGGGATGGAACTTACTCCCGGCTTGCCGGGACAGGCTACGACGTTTCATTCGTAATAACCGTCCTGAACGCAAAGTAACACGTTTTAATGCAATTACCACTAACAAAAAAAGTCCCGCCTGTTACAGCGGGACTTTCCTTTTTTATACCGTATGCGTTTATTCTTCTTCGTCGAACTGGAACACCTCTTTGGAAGATGACAGTATATCGTATTCTTCTTTGGAGCCTACGATCATGTTTTCAAACTCGCGTAAACCGGTACCGGCCGGGATCAGGTGACCTGTGATCACGTTCTCTTTCAGGCCAAGCATATCATCTGTTTTACCGTTGATGGCTGCAGATGACAGTACTTTGGTTGTTTCCTGGAAGGACGCGGCAGAGATCCAGCTGTGTGTACCCAGCGACGCTTTGGTAATACCCAGCAGCAGCGGGCTGGAGGTAGCCGGATTGGCATCGCGGTATTCTACCAGCTTTTTGTCTGCACGGCGCAGCAGCGAGTTTTCTTCCCGCACCTGGCGCAGGGTTACAATCTGGCCTGCTTTCAGGTTGGCAGATTCGCCTGCTTCGGTTACTACTTTCTTGTCGAAAATATTATCGTTCTCTTCAAAGAATTCAAACTTGTCAGTGGTATCACCTTCCAGGAAGCGGGTATCTCCCGGATCCTCAATGGTTACCTTACGCATCATCTGGCGAACGATCACCTCAATATGCTTGTCGTTGATCTTCACACCCTGTAAACGATACACTTCCTGTATTTCGTTCACCAGGTATTCCTGTACGGCAAACGGACCTTTGATGGAAAGGATGTCGGCCGGGGTAATGGAACCGTCGGAAAGGGCGGTGCCTGCCTTCACAAAGTCGCCGTCCTGTACCAGGATGTGGCGGGTTAAAGGCACCAGGTATTTTTTCACCTGGCTTTCGCGGCTTTCGATCACGATTTCACGGTTACCACGTTTAATGTTACCGAAGGTTACCACACCATCTATTTCAGATACAATGGCAGGGTTGCTCGGGTTACGGGCTTCAAACAGCTCGGTTACACGCGGCAAACCACCGGTAATATCACGCAGCTTACCCAGCACGCGCGGTATCTTTACAATTACCTGGCCGGCCCTTACGGTTTCACCCTCATCAATTACAATGTGGGAGCCTACCGGCAGGTTGTAAGATTTAACCTCTTTATTACCTTCTATTATGATAGACGGGATCTTGTTCTTATCCTTGGTTTCAATTACCACTTTCTCGCGGTGACCGGTTTGCTCGTCAGCTTCTTCACGGAAGGTGATACCTTCTATAATGCTGTCGAAACGCACGGAACCGGCAATTTCGGACACGATAACGGCGTTGAACGGGTCCCAGGTGCAGATCACATCTCCCTTCACTACCTTTTGCCCGTCTTTTACCAGCAGGGTAGAACCATAAGGGATGTTGTTGGTGATCAGCAGGCGGTCGTTCTTCACGTCCATGATACGCAGCTCACCGGTACGGCCAATAACCACCTGTACCTTTTCACCTTCGTTGTTTTCGTAGGTGGTGGTACGCAGGCCATCGAATTGTACGGTACCGTCAAACTTGGCTGTCAGCGCAGACTCTACGGAGGTAGAGCCGGCCACACCACCCACGTGGAAGGTACGCAGTGTAAGCTGTGTACCCGGTTCACCGATGGACTGGGCGGCAATGATACCTACGGCATCACCACGCTGGGCCAGGTAACCAGTGGCCAGGTTTTTACCGTAACATTTCACGCACACGCCCCTGCGGCTTTCGCAGGTAAGCACAGAGCGGATCTCTACGGTTTCTATGGCGCTTTCTTCTATACGGTGTGCAATATCTTCCGTGATCTCTTCGCCGGCAGCTACGATCAGCTCATCGCTGTGCGGGTCAAATACGTCGTGCAGGGAAGTTCTGCCCAGGATGCGGTCAAACAGCGGTTCTACCACTTCTTCGTTATCCTTCAGGGCAGTGGTGGCAATCCCACGCAGGGTACCGCAATCCTCCTCCGTGATCACTACGTCTTGCGCCACGTCTACCAAACGGCGGGTGAGGTAACCGGCATCCGCAGTTTTCAACGCGGTATCTGCCAGACCTTTACGTGCACCGTGCGTAGAGATGAAGTATTCCAATACGTTCAGACCATCTTTAAAGTTAGACAGGATGGGGTTTTCAATGATCTCAGAGCCGGTAGAGCCACTCTTACGCGGCTTGGCCATCAATCCTCTCAAACCTGCCAGCTGCTTGATCTGCTGCTTGGAACCACGGGCGCCGGAGTCCAGCATCATGTACACAGAGTTAAAGCCCTGCTTATCTGTTGCCAGCTCGCGTATCAGCGTTTCCGTTACCTTGGTGTCCACGCGTGACCATATATCAATGATCTGGTTATAACGTTCGTTGTTGGTGATCAGACCCATGTTGTAGTTATCCCACACTTCATCCACTTCGGAGGCAGCGCCGTCGATCATGTGCTGCTTCACTTCAGGGATAATAAGGTCATTGATGTTGAACGACAAACCACCGCGGAATGCCGTACGGAAGCCCAGCTGCTTAATATCATCCAGGAACTTGGCCGTTTTCGGTATATCGGTGTATTTGATAATGTCGCCAATGATCTCACGCAGGGATTTCTTGGTCAGCAGGGCATTTACATAACCGGCTTCCTTGGGTACAAACTGGTTAAAGATCACACGGCCTACCGTGGTTTCTATCAGCTTGTTTTCCAGCTCGCCCTTGTTATTACGCACCATCGCTTTTACGCGGATGTGCGCATGCAGGTCTGCCTTGCCTTCGTTGTGAGCTATGATCACTTCCTCGGCAGAATAAAATGCGCGGCCTTCGCCTGCCACTTTCTCTGTTTCGGTAGATTTTCTGCCCTTGGTAATATAGTACAGCCCCAACACCATGTCCTGCGACGGCAGCGTGATAGGCGTACCGTTCTGCGGGTTCAGAATGTTGTGGGATGACAGCATCAGCAGCTGTGCTTCCAGTATGGCAGCGTTGCTCAAAGGCACGTGTACCGCCATCTGGTCACCGTCAAAGTCGGCGTTGAACGCGCTACATACCAGCGGGTGCAGCTGTATAGCCTTACCTTCCACCAGCTTGGGCTGGAAGGCCTGGATAGACAGGCGGTGCAGCGTGGGGGCGCGGTTCAGCATTACCGGGTGACCTTTCAGCACGTTTTCCAGGATGTCCCAAACCACGGCTTCCTTACGGTCAACCAGCTTTTTAGCTGATTTAACGGTTTTAACAATACCTCTTTCTATCAGCTTGCGGATGATGAACGGTTTAAACAGCTCGGCCGCCATATCCTTGGGCAAACCACACTCGTGCAGCTTCAGCTCGGGGCCTACCACAATAACGGAACGGCCGGAGTAGTCCACACGTTTACCTAACAGGTTCTGACGGAAGCGGCCCTGCTTGCCTTTCAGCACATCGGAGAGCGATTTCAGGGCGCGGCCGCCTTCTGCCTTCACCGCGTTGGATTTGCGGGAGTTATCGAACAGGGAGTCTACGGCTTCCTGCAGCATACGTTTTTCGTTACGCAGGATCACCTCAGGCGCCTTGATCTCTATCAGTCTTTTCAGACGGTTGTTACGGATAATTACCCGGCGGTACAGGTCGTTCAGATCAGATGATGCAAAACGGCCGCCATCCAGGGGCACCAGGGGGCGCAGCTCCGGCGGAACAACAGGGATGTACTGCATCACCATCCATTCCGGGCGGTTTTCTACGCGGCCGTTGGCATCGCGGAAAGCTTCCACTACGCTCAAACGTTTCAGGGCCTCTGCCTTACGTTGCTGTGAAGTTTCAGTAGCAGCCTGGTTACGCAGCTGATAGGAAAGGCCGTCCAGGTCAATGCGGGCCAGCATCATTTCTATCGCTTCCGCACCCATGCGGGCAATAAACTTGTTGGGATCTTCATCCGGCAACAGCTGGTTGTCCTTGGGCAGGGTGTCCAGTATATCCAGGTATTCTTCTTCAGTCAGCAGGTCGCCGTAGTTCATGCCTTTTTCCTGCTTGGCGCCCGGTTGTATTACCACGTACCTTTCATAGTATACAATGGTTTCCAGCTTTTTGGACGACATACCCAGCAGGTAGCCTATTTTATTAGGCAGGGATTTGAAGTACCATATATGCACAACGGGCACCACCAGGCGGATGTGGCCCATTCTCTCACGGCGTACTTTCTTTTCCGTTACTTCCACACCACAGCGGTCGCACACAATACCCTTATAACGGATACGCTTATATTTTCCGCAATAGCATTCATAGTCCTTTACAGGGCCAAATATCCTTTCACAGAAAAGACCATCACGCTCCGGCTTGTATGTACGGTAGTTGATGGTTTCCGGTTTCAGCACTTCGCCATAAGAGCGCTCCAGGATAGCATCCGGGGAGGCCAGGCTTATGGTAATGCTGCTAAAATTAGATTTAGGACGATTTTCTTTCTTAATGGCCATCTTTATTTAGCTTTTAGCTGTTAGCCTTTAGCTGTTGGCTATTGGCGCAAATTTTTTTCCGAAAGTATCAAGATGCTACTGGCTGCCGGCATTCACCGGCAGCCAATAGCTAAAAGCTTTATTCAAACTTCAGGTCCAGACCCAGACCGCGCAGCTCATGGATCAATACGTTGAAGGACTCGGGCACACCGGCTTTCGGTATGTTATCGCCCTTCACAATGGCTTCGTAAGCTTTTGCACGGCCTACAATGTCATCGGACTTGATGGTAAGCAGCTCCTGCAGGATGTTGGATGCACCGTATGCTTCCAGCGCCCACACTTCCATTTCACCAAAACGCTGACCACCAAACTGCGCCTTACCACCCAGCGGCTGCTGTGTAATGAGGCTGTACGGGCCAATGGAACGGGCGTGCATTTTATCATCAACCATGTGGCTCAGTTTCAGCATGTATATCACGCCTACGGTAGCTTTCTGGTGGAAGCGCTCGCCGGTTTCACCGTCGTGCAGGTAAGTATGGCCAAAGCTCGGTAACCCGGCTTTTCCAATATAGTCGGCAATTTCCTCTGTAGTGGCGCCGTCAAAGATGGGGGTGGCAAAGCGCACGCCCAGCTTCAGGCCGGCCCAGCCCAGTACGGTTTCGTATATCTGGCCCAGGTTCATACGGGAAGGTACGCCCAGCGGGTTCAGTACAATATCAACCGGTGTACCGTCGTCCAGGAAAGGCATGTCTTCATCACGCACAATCTTGGCTACAATACCCTTGTTACCATGGCGGCCCGCCATTTTATCACCCACTTTCAGCTTACGCTTGCTGGCCAGGTACACCTTTGCCAGTTTCAGCACGCCTGCCGGCAGCTCATCACCAATGGAAATGTTGAACTTCTCGCGCTTGTAGCGGCCCAGCTCTTCATTGTACTTGATGTTGTAGTTATGCAGCAGCATGTTGATCTGGTCATTGGTCGTGTCGTCCGTGGTCCAGCCCAGCGGGTTCACGTTCTGGAAATCTACATTGGCCAGGTTCTTCTGGGAGAACTTGGAGCCTTTGGAGATCAGCACCTCACCGTAGGTGTTGGTAATGCCGGCAGATGTTTTATCCTTCAGCAGCACCAGCAGCTTGCTCATCAGCACTTCCAGCAGGTCTTCCTCATTCTTCTGGTGTACTTTTTCCAGTTTTTCCAGGGCCGCTTTTTCGCGGGTCTTGGAGTTCTTATCTTTTTTGGCGCGGCTGAACAGTTTTTTGTCAATTACCACACCTTCTGTGCTCGGGGGCGCTTTCAGGGAAGCGTCTTTCGCATCAGATGCCTTGTCGCCGAATATGGCGCGCAGCAGTTTTTCTTCCGGTGACGGGTCCGACTCACCGCGGGGGGTGATCTTACCAATCAGGATGTCGCCTTCTTTAATATGGGCGCCTACGCGGATAATACCGTTCTGATCCAGGTCTTTGGTAGCTTCTTCGCTCACGTTCGGAATATCCGGCGTCAGCTCTTCCTCACCCAGCTTGGTATCGCGTACTTCCAGCTCATATTCGTCGATATGGATGGAAGTGAACAGGTCTTCGCGTGCCACGCGCTCGGAGATCACGATGGCATCCTCAAAGTTGTAACCTTTCCAGGGCATGAAAGCCACTTTCAGGTTACGGCCCAGGGCCAGCTCACCACCACGGGTAGCATAGCCTTCGGTCAGGAAGTCGCCTTCTTCCAGGCGCTGTCCTTTCTTAACGCAGGGGCGCAGGTTGATACAGGTGCTCTGGTTGGTTTTAACGAACTTGGTAAGACGGTATATTTTCAGATCGTCTTCAAAGCTCACCAGCTTCTGCATCTCATCACGCTCGTAGCGTACATGTATTTCGTTGGCATCTACAAACTCTACCACGCCTTTGCCTTCTGCAGTGATCTGCAGGCGGCTGTCGCGGGCTGCTTTTGCTTCAAGGCCGGTACCTACAATGGGTACTTCCGGCGCAATCAGCGGTACGGCCTGGCGTTGCATGTTGGATCCCATCAATGCACGGTTGGCATCATCATGTTCCAGGAAGGGGATCAGGGAGGCGCTCAAACCCACGATCTGGTTCGGCGCAACGTCCATATATTCTACCTCTTCCCTGTCCAGGATGGGGAAATCACCGGTTTCGCGGGATTTTACCTTATCATTTACAAAGTTGCCTTTCTCATCCAGCTGTGCGTTGGCCTGGGCTATCTTCACGGTATCTTCCTCTTCAGCGCTCAGGAACTCAACTTTGTTCATTTCTACCTTGCCACCCTGCACTTTGCGGTACGGGGTTTCAATAAAGCCCATATCATTTACCTTGGCGTGTACGCACAGGGTAGAGATAAGGCCGATGTTCGGGCCTTCCGGTGTTTCAATGGTACACAGGCGGCCGTAGTGGCTGTAGTGTACGTCGCGCACCTCAAAGCCCGCTCTTTCACGGCTCAAACCGCCGGGGCCCAGCGCAGAGATACGGCGTTTATGCGTGATCTCGGACAGTGGGTTGGTCTGGTCCAGGAACTGTGACAGCTGGGAGGTACCAAAGAAAGAGTTGATCACGGAAGAAAGGGTTCTTGCATTGATCAGGTCTACCGGGGTAAACACCTCGTTGTCGCGCACGTTCATACGTTCGCGGATGGTACGGGCCATACGGGCCAAACCAACGCCGAACTGGGCGTACAGCTGTTCGCCTACGGTACGTACACGGCGGTTGCTCAGGTGGTCAATATCGTCTATCTCCGCTTTACCGTTGGTTAGCTGTACCAGGTATTTGATGATGGCGATAATGTCCTCTTTGGTGAGCACCTTCATATCCAGGCTGGTAGCCAGGCCAAGCTTACGGTTGATTTTGTAGCGGCCTACATCGCCCAGGTCGTAACGTTTATCGGAGAAGAATAATTTATCAATGATACCCCTTGCGGTTTCGTCGTCCGGCGCATCGGCACCGCGCAGCTGGCGGTAGATGTGCTGAACGGCTTCCAGCTCGGAGTTAGATGTGTCCTTATTTAATGTATTGTAGATAATGGAGAAATCGCCGCTTACCTCTTCCTTCTGCACAAACACGCTTTTCACACCCATATCCACAATGGTTTCAATATTGGCTTCATCCAGGATGCTATCGCGCTCCAGCATGATCTCGTTACGCTCAATACTTACTACCTCACCGGTGTCTTCATCCACAAAGTCTTCTACCCAGCTTCTTAACACACGGGCAGCCAGCTTTTTGCCGGCATATTTATCAAGACTTTTCTTGTCTGCTTTAACCTCATCCGCCATGCCAAACAGCTGCAGGATGTCTTTATCTGTTTCGTAGCCGATGGCACGTAACAGGGTGGTAACCGGGAATTTCTTCTTACGGTCTATATAGGCGTACATCACGTTGTTGATGTCCGTTGCAAACTCCATCCAGGCGCCCTTGAAGGGGATCACCCTGGCAGAGTATATTTTGGTGCCGTTGGGGTGTATGGATTGTCCGAAGAATACACCCGGGGAACGGTGGAGCTGTGATACTACCACGCGCTCGGCGCCGTTAATTACAAAAGTACCTCTGGGGGTCATGTAGGGAATGTTTCCTAAGAACACATCCTGTACAATGGTTTGGAAGTCTACGTGCTCCTCATCGTTACAGCTCAGGCGCAGCTTGGCCTTCAGCGGTACGGAGTAGGTAAGCCCTCTTTCAATACACTCTTCTATAGTGTAACGCGGCGGATCTACGAAGTAGTCCAGGAACTCCAGGTTGAAGATATTGCGGGTATCTGTAATCGGGAAGTTTTCCTTGAATACTTTGAAAAGGCCTTCGTTATTCCGCTTGTCTGGTGTGGTTTCTAACTGGAAGAAATCCTTGAAAGATTGAATTTGGATAGCCAACAGATCCGGTGTTTCGGTTACTTGTTTGATCTTTCCAAAATTAACTCTTTCGTTTGCTTGGGCTTGTTTTAAAGACATATTCGAAGTTAGCAGTTATATGACTTGTATAAATTGTGAGCTAAAATTCACAACGTAAATCCTTGAAGTTAAGATTTCTTCGTCAATATACCATCAAAAGGTGCTAAAAAAGACAACTTTCCCAAAGGGATAAAGGCCAAAAGTGCCGGAAGCACTTTTGACCTTAAAAGAGGTATACTAAGCAAAGAATTACTGAATCTCAACGTCAGCGCCTGCTTCAGTCAGCTTAGCTTTCAGATCTTCTGCTTCAGCCTTGCTAACGCCTTCCTTAACTGGTTTCGGTGCACCGTCTACCAGTTCTTTGGCTTCTTTCAGGCCCAGACCGGTCAGATCTTTCACGATCTTAACCACATTCAGCTTGCTGGCGCCAGCAGCTTTCAGGATAACGTTGAAGGAAGTTTTTTCTTCAGCAGCAGCAGCGCCACCGCCACCATCGCCGGAAACAACTACTGCAGCAGCAGCAGGTTCAATACCGTACTCGGTTTTCAGTACGTCAGCCAGTTCTTGTACTTCCTTAACAGTTAAGCCTACTAATTGTTCGGCCAATGCTTTTACGTCTGCCATTTTGTATAATGTTTTTAAATAATTTTTTAAATGTTGTTTTACACTGAGTGTTTATATAGTGACTTGGAAGCCGGAATTGATGTGCACATTATTCTGCCGGTGCGCCTGCTTCTTCCTTCTTTGCTTTTTCCAGCAAAGCAGAAATTACGCGGCTGGCGGGAGATTGCAGCAGGCCAATAACTTCGCCGATAAGCTCGTTCTTGGTCTTGATTTTCACCAGGTTAGCCAGCTGGCTGTCGCCGCTGTAGATCTCTTCGCCTACAAATGCGGCTTTCAGCACAGGCTTGTCGCCATTGCTCTCCTTGCGGAAGGTAGAGATGATAACGGCCGGATCTTTCGGGCTGTCGGAGAACAGCAGGGCGGTAACCCCGTTCAGGGCGTCGTACACACCGCTGTACTTCTCGTTATCCAGTGACTCCAGGGCTTTGCGGATGAGGGTGTTCTTAGCCACCTTCATTTCCACCTGCTTGTCAAAGCATACCCTTCTTAACTTGTTCACCTGCTCTACGGTCAGCGACTCGGTATTGGTGATGTAGAAGTTGTTATATTGAGCGAACTTGCCTTTCAGCAGTTCAATTGCTTCATTCTTTTGATCTTTGTTCATTGCTTTTTGGTTTGCACCCGTCAGGGAACGGATTAGATTTGAACAGATTTAGTATCTATGATGATGCCCGGGCTCATGGTGCTGGCCATAGACAACCCTTTCAGGTAAGTACCCTTAGCAGTGGACGGTTTCAGCTTTACGATGGCATTGATCAGCTCCTGGGAGTTTTGCTCAATTTTTTCCGGTGCAAAGGAAACACGGCCTATAGAAGCGTGGATGATACCAGCTTTATCTACCTTAAAGGTGATTTTACCACCCTTTACCTCGTTTACAGCAGCAGCTACATCATTGGTAACGGTGCCGGTTTTCGGGTTGGGCATCAGGTTGCGGGGGCCCAGGATTTTACCCAGCTTACCGATCTTAGGCATTACAGACGGGGTAGCAACAATTACGTCTATATCCGTCCAGCCGGCTTCGATCTTCTGGATAAATTCATCTAAACCTACATGATCAGCGCCGGCATTTTTAGCGTCGGCTTCTTTGTCCGGGGTGCAAAGCACCAGCACCCTTTTTGTTTTACCGGTTCCGTGGGGAAGCGTTACAGAACCACGGATTGCCTGGTCAGCTTTCTTAGGATCAACGCCTAAGCGGATATGCAGATCGACAGAGCTGTCGAACTTGGTACAGTTAATATCTTTTACAAGGGCAGAAGCATCCTTCAGTGTGTACACTTTGTTTTTGTCCACCTTTGCTTCAGCCGCTTTTCTTTTTTTAGTTGCCATTTGTCAATAAGTTTGAAAGATTATCCCGCTTGCGGGAGTTGACTGAATTAGTTTTCCCAGGGAGCTTTACCCTCTACGGTGATACCCATACTGCGTGCAGTACCGGCTACCATGGTCATAGCGCTTTCCAGCTTAAAGCAGTTCAGGTCGGCCATTTTATCTTTGGCAATTGCCTCGATCTGTGACCAGTCAACTTTACCTACTTTGTTACGGTTAGGCTCTTTGGAACCACTCTGCAACTTGGCAGCTTCCATTAATTGTACGGCTGCGGGCGGCGTTTTAATTACGAAGTCAAAGGATTTGTCGGTGTACACGGTCAGCAATACAGGCAGCACCTTTCCCATTTTATCCTGGGTACGGGCATTGAACTGCTTGCAGAACTCCATGATATTCACACCCTTGGAACCTAAGGCAGGTCCGATTGGAGGTGCAGGGTTGGCTTGGCCGCCTTTAACCTGCAATTTCACGTACGTTGCAATCTCTTTTGCCATAAATGTGTGTTTTAATTTGGTGAAAACGTTCCGCGCAGTGCGAAACTCCCAAACTAAAAGGTGTTAAAATTTAACCTTTTAATTAAATTTTGCCTTTTAAAGGGGATGCAAAGGTAGCTAATATAATTATTATGGCAAAAAGTTTTTGAAGTTAGGCACTCTTTTTGCGTACGATAAAAATTTTTTACAATTCTATTGCAATTCGCCACTTTTTGCCCTTGTTAGAAAATTTTTGCTGAGAGAGAAGAATTTGAAACGGCGCGCGGTAAATACCCCATCGCAGTGCCCAATGGAAAGCAAATTTAAGCATAATTTCCGGTTTTCCCCTGTTTCTAATCCTGCTGGCCTGGTTTTCAGCTACCTGGTGCATTTTCCATTTTTGGTCTTTGCAGGTAATCCTAATATACAGCACCTTACAAAGCACCATACCTTACAGTAAAGCGCGGGGCGTAACCGGGTAAATTTAGGGCTGCTGCGCCTGATTTTCAGTACCTTTAAGTAAATACCCCTTTTATGAAATATCTGTTGTTAACAGCCACCCTGCTGGCCCTGCTGCTTTCCCATCCGGCACAGGCACAATCCGCAGACGAACAGGCTGCCCAAAAAGCATGGATGGATTACATGACTCCCGGCGACATGCATAAAATGCTGGCCAAATCAGACGGTGAATGGACCTTTGCCATGACCTCCTGGATGTCGCCCAATTCCGAACCCATGAAAAGCACCGGCAGCACGGTGAACCACATGATCCTGGGCGGCCGCTACCAGGAATCCCGCCATACCGGCAATATCATGGATATGCCGTTTGAAGGGATCGGCACCCTGGGCTACGACAATGCCAAAAAGGTATTTGTAAGCTCCTGGGTAGACAATATGGGTACGGGCATTATGCACATGGAAGGCCAATGGGACGAAGCCAGCCAGGCTATTAATTTTACCGGTAAAGCCTTTGACCCCATTACCGGCAAAGATTATGACGTGAAGGAAGTTTTTAAATGGGTAGATGATAATACCCAGCAAATGGAAATGTACACCGTTGTGGACGGCAAGGAAGTGAAGAACATGGAAATTACATTTACGCGGAAGTAGCCTGCGCGGCAGCCTCGCTTATCCTGGCGGATAAGCGAGGCTGGGTTATATCAGACCTTTATTGACTTTAATAGGTTAAACTGCAAATCTTCCCATTACCGGCTTTTCATAATCAACTTCAAATGCTCATATTTCTTTGGAAATCTTTCCTTAAAAATTTCCACGGCCGCGGGGGTTAACCGCTTCTCTTCAAAAGCCCAGGATAATAGGTACTCCGAAGTACTTTTATTAGCATCTATCCCTAAAGGCAACAGTTGGTCTACATCTAGCAATCCAGAATCATTCTTCAAATACATTTTAGCCCATGTTATTATAGGTACTTCTGTCCACTCCATTCCAGCAGGCAGCTTTTTAAATATCCCTTTATCTGCCGCCAGCGCAAGTAAAATCGCCTCACTCACCTTCTCGTGCCGCATGTACTGCTGCAAAAATTGATGCGCTATGTTTTTCCGGCGAAATTCAACAATAGCAGACACCAGGTCAGACGGCTTTTTAACCAGATCCGTAATGGTGGTACTAATAAAGTATTGCGATGCAGGCCCATAATCATCCTGAGCATTTTCATTTAACAATGCTTCCTGCAAAGTTTTAGAAAACTCCTTTTCAAAAGCCCATAATGCAAGCATCTTATCTTTCCCGCCCTGCATCACTAACAACCGTTCTTTAGGGGATGTACTTAATAATTGCAGTATTTTGTTATACATTGTTCTGCACATTATAACGCTGCATTCCGCACGACGCTGTTATTCATTAAAAATGCCATATTTTTTTTCTGCAGGGTGAGCCTTTCGCTGCTCGTTAAAAATGTTGATAGCTTCCTCCAATGTTTTCCTGTTTACGCTACTATAATGACCAGGATCTGTATTGCCGTCATCCTCCCACTTGCAAACCCTGCAAATCTCGTACTCCCCTTTTGTTTTAAGCGTTTTAAACCCGCAACACGGACACTTATATAAATTTTCTTCCTCTCCCTCTACCTTTACCGCTGCCCTAACCACTCTCTCAATTTCACGCTCCAGGAAAATATTTTTCACTCCAATGCTGATCTCCTTATAATAGGCTAAAATATGTTCATTATAAGCTGCAGCAGCTACCTCGCTTTCATCAAAGTCCTCTACCATATCCAAAAGAATATTTTCCCGTTCGTTATCTGTAAGGGACAGCAAATAATGTAATGATAATAATGTTAGTGCTTCTTGCCTTGTTAGCGTTATCATAACTTCATCTGTATAATGCCCATTCTATTTGCAGTATGCCTATACATGTTAGTGTCTTAGCTTTTCATCAGCAATTCACCGGTAAAAAACTTTTTCTGCAGGTCCAGTAATTCTGCCTTTCTCTTATTCACAAGCTCT
>NZ_DASTRI010000110.1:0-55989 GCF_035761305.1 Chitinophaga sp.
AAGAGATATTTTTCCCTTTATCCTGTTCTCCAAAATATTACAACGTCAGATATCCTTCACTCAATAAAAAATATATAGCCCGCCAAAGCGGGCCATATATTTTTTTGTTTCTCATGGGGCCTGACCTTTTTGGTCAGCCCCTTACGGTTAAATGTTAGTCGGAAAACAGCATGATGCTGCTATAAGGCGCCTGTAATTACCTCACTTCCCCTTATCCGGCACCTGTTGTATTTCATAGCTTGTGCTTGGCAGCTTTACGCCATGCTGCTCCAGCACGCGGATAATGCCTAGGTTCACGGCTTCGCGCAGGGCGGCATATTGCAGGCCTTCTATAATATAGGTGTTATAAATGATCTGCACCAGGTAAGTGTCTTTATTAAAATCGTGCAGGTTTACGGTAAAACCCGGCAGCACGTTGCGGTTGCTGTTCAGCAACCCCTGTATGTCCTTTAGTATCTGCAGCAGGGTATCTGAAGGCGTATCCGTGGGCAGCTCCAGCTTCATGGCTACCCGTTGCTGCGTGCGCAGGGTAAGGTTATCCAGTATGCTGTCGACCATTTTTTTATTGGGTACGGTTACAAATGTTTTTTCCAGCGTGCGGATGCGGGTGCTGCGCAGCCCTATTTTTTCCACCGTGCCCTGGTAGCTGTCTACCTTCACGCTGTCGCCTACACGGAAAGGTTTGTCAAAGAAAATAATAAAGGAGCCGATCAGGTTTTCAATGCTTTCCTTGGCAGCCAGCGCCAGGGCAGCCGCGCCAATACCCAGGCCTGCTATGAGCTTGTTCACCAGCTCCGATCCGAACAGGATGCGGATGAGCACCACCAGGCCGAAAATGGAAATCAGGGCCTTAAAAAAATCCCTGAAGAAGATGATGAACTGGTTATCCGTCGTATCTTCTGTGAGGTCGGCCTGTTTTTCCAGTATCAGCGAAACAAAATCTATCAGGCGCAGGAGTATCCATAAAATACAGATGCAAAAGGCGATCTGCAGCAGGGTATTGGTAAGGTTCCGGAGCGTATAGCCATTATACACGGCTACATTCAGCACCGGTGGAAAACGGAAGTGGTCAATGGTAAGCATAAAGGCCACCAGCACCAGGAAATACTCCAGGGGGCGTAGCAGCAGGTGGGCCAGCTCTTGCCTTTCTATTTGCGGCGACCAGTGTTTTACCAGGTTAAAACCCAGGTTGGCAATGCCTTTTGACAGGAAGCGTTTAATGGCAAACACTACCAGCAGCACAACTGCCAGTATCAGATAGCTACGTACAGGATTACCCAGGATCAGCTGGTCCAGGAAAGATTGCATGTTACGGTATTTCAGCACACAAATATAATAGCATAAAAGTATATATATGCATGCAGCCGCCGGAAGCTATATCCTGCTTTTCATCGCGCAGCCCAACTTTTTCATTCATTTTCCCGTCTACCAGCGCACATCATATCCCATCCGCCATCTACCTGCTCCATCATCTACACATCTGCACATCTGCATATCCGCACATCTGCACATCATCCCATCTACCATCTATCTGGTCCATCATCTGCACATCTGCATAGCTGCACATCCGCACATCACATCTCATACTTCCTGCATCCCTGCGCTCCAATCACTACTACGCCCGGCCGCTTCCCTTTCTCAAAGCTGCCGTACTGCCCTTCAATGCCAAGGGCTTTGGCTCCGTTCAGCGTGGCCCATTGCAGTATTTCAGCCAGGGGTATTTCCGGGAAACGGGTGCGGATGGCCTGTATCTCGGCCCATATGGATAGCTGGTGGTTGGAGGCCAGGCTATCAGTGCCCAGGGTAAGGGTGGCGCCCAGGCGGCGCAGCAGCGGAATGTTGGGTAGGCGGTCTTCGATATACAGGTTAGCCAGGGGGCACAGGCAAAAATACACCGGCAGGGCGCGCTGCAGGGCGGCCTGTATATCGGCTTCACTGCTAAAAGTATTGTGCACCAGCAGCAGGGGGCTGCCGGCCAGGTAAGGCAGGCAGGCCTGCAGGCTGCTGGTTTGCGCGGGGGTAAACCCGCTTATATCCATACCAAAGCGCTGGTAAAACTCCAGGAAAGCGCCGGTTTTATGCTGGTACAGCTCATCTTCTGCCGCACACTCCTGGTTATGGATCGTGAGCAGGGTATTTTCCGGCAAGCCAGCCAGCAGCTCAAATAATGCGTTGCTTACAGAGTAAGGGGCGTGGGGCACTATGGAACTGTGGTGCAGGGGCCCGTTCAGCGCCCGGAACTGCTGGTACACCTCCCGGCTTTGTGCCAGCCGCTGTGCAGCGGCAGCAGGCACAAAGCCCATACATTCTACAAACGACTGGTAATATAAACACCCCTGCTGTTTTAAAGGCAGTGTGGCGGCGGTATTGCAAATATCACCCACAGCTACAATACCTTCTTCCCGCATAATGTTTTCCGCGGCCGCCATGGCTGTGGCGGGGTCGGTGTTCAGCAGGCCCCTTTGCGTCATTACCGCCGTAAGGAATGCGGGTAACCCGGTTTTTTCAGGTATGATGCCCCGCATGTGCGACAGCTCCAGGTGGCAATGCGTGTTTACCAGCCCCGGGCAAAGGATGCCTTCGATGTGCTGCACGCCATCACCGGCGTCGGCTGCGTCCAGTATGTCCAGCACTGTTCCGTCCTGGTTGAGTATCAATACCTTACTTTTGCCTGCCAGCTGCCGCCCGTCAAAAATATCAGTGCCGCGTAATTTAATTGGTTGGGACATTTACCGGTTGTTTATAAATAATTAAATGATGTTAATTTTGCATCCCGCCTGCAACCCGCGGCGGATTTTCAAAGATAATTATGATAGATAAACTAGATGCGATAAAAGGCCGGTTTGATCAGGTGTCACTGGCGCTGACCAACCCGGAAATTGTAAGCGACAATAAGCAGTTCAGTAAGCTTAGCAAGGAGTACCGGCAGCTGGAGAAAATTGTAAAGGCCTATGATGCCTACCGCAAGCTGCTGGATGCCATTGCCTTTAACAAGGAAGCCCTGGAAAGCGGTGATGATGAAATGCGGGAGCTGGCCAAAGAGGAAACCGAAGGGCTGCACCAGCAAAAGGAGGAGCAGGAAGCGTTGATCCGTAACCTGCTGATACCTAAAGACCCGCAGGATGAGAGGAACGCCATCCTGGAAATACGGGGCGGTACCGGCGGCGACGAGGCCAGCCTGTTTGCCGGCGACCTGCTGCGCATGTACCTGCGCTTTTGCGAAAACAAGGGCTGGAGCACTAACCTGCTCAACGAAACCCCCGGCGCGGTAGGCGGCTACAAGGAAGCCGTGGTAGAGATCAGCGGGGACGACGTGTACGGCACCCTTAAATTTGAGTCGGGCGTGCACCGTGTGCAGCGCGTGCCGGCTACAGAAGCCTCTGGCCGAGTGCATACCTCTGCCGCCACGGTGGCGGTGCTACCCGAGGCCGATGAAGTGGATGTAGAAATACGCGACGCCGATATAAAAATGGACACTTTCCGTTCATCCGGCGCAGGCGGCCAGCACGTAAACAAAACAGAATCGGCGGTGCGCCTGACCCATATACCTACCGGCACAGTGGTTGAGTGCCAGGAAGGCCGCAGCCAGCACTCCAACCGCGATATAGCCATGAAAATGCTGCGTACCCGTATATACGAAGCTGCTGTACGCAAGCATGAGGAGGCCATTGCCTCACAGCGTAAAAGCCTGGTATCTACCGGCGACCGCTCCGCCAAAATACGTACCTACAACTATCCGCAGGGCCGTATTACAGACCACCGCATAGGCATGACTATTTATAACCTGGACGCCTTTATGAACGGGGATATCCAGGAAATGATAGATGCGCTGCAGTTTGCGGAGAATGCAGAAAAGCTGAAGCAAGGCGGCATATAAAAGCTAATATGGCTAAACAATTTGCACACGGGCGCTGTTTAATTACATACACAATCACTTTCATAAATGCTATATCACCATGCTGGAAGAACTCCTGAATCTCGTTAAAGAAAATGCGCAAGGTGCGGTTGTAAACAACCCTGCTGTGCCCAATGAGCAAAATGACGCGGTAATGCACGCCGCCACCGCCTCCATTACATCCGGCCTGCAGGAAGAGATGGCGAACGGCAATACCAGCCAGGTGTTAAGCCTGCTGGGCGGCAATAGCGCTGCTGATCCGCAAAACCCTGTTGTGAACAGGATTTCCGGCAACTTTGTCGGCACCCTGCTGGAAAAGTTTCACCTGCCCGCCGGCGCTGCCCAACAGATTGCAGGCAGCCTGATACCCACCGTGCTTGGCTCCCTGGTAAAGAAAACCAACGATCCTAATGATCACAGCTTTAACCTGCAAAGCATCCTGAATTCCCTGACCGGCGGCAAAGCAGCCGGACTTGACTTATCCGGTATACTGGGCCGCTTTTCCGGCGGGCTTGACCGCGACGGTGATGGTGATGTGGACCTGCAGGACCTGATGGGCGCACTTTCCAACGGCGCACGGCAGCAACAACAACAGCAGTCCGGCGGCGGCGGTTTGGCCGGCATGCTGGGAAGCCTGCTGGGATAATCCATTTTAGTTATATAAAGCCAGTTATCCACATATATAATATGTGCATAAAATTTATTGTCTATACCCAACTAGTGCCCAGTAATTTAACAGGAAGAAAAAGTTGCTGATATTACTTTGGCAAAGAATTTGGAATACCGTACCTGTTAAAAAACGGATGCACCTGGGAAAACCCGGCGTTACGTTATAAGCGAAAAATATTACCGGGTAATTTATATGTTACTGCAAAAATGCCCGTCATAACTCAAACAATTGTAATTAGAATCCTTAGAAAAAATTAAAAAACTGTATGATGAAAAAGTTGAATGCAATTGTAGCAATAGCCTTATCTGCCACTGTACTATTTGGCTGCTCAACATGGCAAGGCATGAATAACACCCAGAAAGGTGCTGTTGTTGGCGTTGGCGGTGGTGCTGCCACGGGCGCTGCTATTGGTAAAGCAGCCGGTAACACAGCCCTGGGCGCTATCATAGGCGCCGCCGTAGGCGGAACTGCCGGGGTGCTGATCGGTAAAAAAATGGATAAGCAGGCCGAAGAAATAAAGAGTGAGGTGCCTAACGCCACGGTAGAACGTGTGGGGGAAGGTATTAACGTAACCTTTTCTTCCGGTGTGCTGTTCGGGTTTGACAAATCTGACCTTACCGCCACTGCGCAGGACAACATCCGTCAACTGGCGCAGGTGCTGAATAAATATCCCGATACCTATGTTCGCGTAGAAGGGCATACGGATGACAAAGGCACGGATGCTTACAACATGGGACTGTCCGAAAGGCGCGCCAAATCCGTAGCGGCTTACCTCACCTCGCAAGGTATTGCCAGCAACCGCGTACAAACGTACTGGTATGGCGAAAGCCAGCCTAAAGTGGCCAATGACTCTGAAGAGAACAGGGCCAAAAACCGCCGCGTGGAGTTTGCAATATTTGCTAACGAGAAAATGAAAACTGAAGCCAAGAATGAAGCTGGCAAGCAATAAAGCATAACATCAGATCACTTATTTCCGAAGGAGGCTGTATCAGGTATGATGCAGCCTCTTTTCATAGGCATTAGTTAGAGGGGGCAGGTGGCTTCAGGAACCAGCGCCTGAACAGGCGGAATACCCATACGCCGGCAATAGCGCCAATGGTATCGGCAGCAGCATCGGTCATATCAAAAGAGCGGTCTACCGTAAAGTACTTCTGTATAAATTCTATTAATACGCCGTACATGGCTGCATATAGCACAAACGTAAAAAACGTTAAAGGGCTAATAGCTCTTTTTTGCCAGTAATAGCCCAGGCACAGGAAAAATACAATGCCGCCAAACAGGCCAAAATGTACAATCTTATCCATATGCACCCGCTCCATCCAGCTTTCGTGCGGAAGGTCCTTACCGGGTAAGGTACACATGAACAGGATAAAAATAACCCACAATATGGCCGGAATGTAATATCGTAATGCCTTCATGACTAAATGTGCAGCTGTGCTAATGGTTTGTGTCTTATGGTATCTATGCTAAAAGCAATGTGCAAATATGCAGCAGGTGTTTGGGATATTGCGGCATATTTGCACATTAAATTATAGTTAATCTTATTATTCACCTACCAGCGCCTGGTAAGCAGCTGCATCCAGCAGGCCTTCCACGTCGGCAGGGTTGGTAACGGTCATTTTTATCATCCAGCCTTCACCGTAAGGGTCGGAGTTCACCAGTTCCGGGCTGCCGTCCAGCGCAGGGTTAATTTCATTAATAGCGCCTGCTACCGGCAAAAACAGGTCGGAAACAGTTTTTACAGCTTCTACGGTGCCAAATACTTCTTCCGCGTTCAGGTTTTTGCCTACGGTGGGAATATCTACAAATACAATGTCACCTAACTCACGTTGCGCAAATTCAGTGATACCGATGGTGGCTACATTGCCTTCCAGCAGTATCCATTCATGATCCTTTGTGTAACGCAGATTTGACGGAAAGTTCATAGTTAGTTTGATTTTGGCGGTAAAAGTAAGGAAATTACTATACTCTCCAATGCGGTTAGAAGATGCCCCATTTTTTCACCAGCCGTATTTTCATGGGCACATCGGTTAAGGGCCGGTTGTTCCCGTCTGTTTTCAGCGCCGCAATCTTATCAATCACCTCCATGCCTTTTATTACCTGCCCGAAAATGGTATAGCTTTGGTCCAGCTGCGGGGTGCCGCCAATGGTCTTGTACACTTCCCGCTGGTCAACCGGTATTTTGCGGCCGCCCAGGCGGGTTTGCTCCAGGTGGTCCAGCTCCGCATCTGTCCACTTTTTGCCCTGCACAATATAAAACTGGCAGCCGGATGATGCTTTGGCCGGGTTATCGTCCCTTGCAGCAGCCAGCATGCCTTTGCGGTGGTACAGGTCCAGCCGGAACTCGGCCGGTATGGTGTAATCCGTATCGCCGTTGCCAAGCATGGCGCCGGGCTGCGCGTGTTTCGAGTCCGGGTCGCCGCCCTGTATCATAAACTCTTTAATAACCCGGTGAAACAGCAGGCTGTCATAAAAATGCGCTTTTACCAGCTTAATAAAGTTATCCCGGTGCAGGGGCGTTTCGTCATACAGCTTTATGATCATGGTGCCGTAAGGCGTAATCACCTTTACTTTGCGGTGCCTGCACATGGCGCTCAGGCCAACGGATAGTAACAGTAGTACGAGCAGTAGTTTTTTCATATGTAACAGTTGCGGCGGTTAGCTTACCGCTTTTTTCATTAACCAGTCTGTATCAAGCTGTGAGCCTACTTTAAAGGGATGCTCACCGAACTTTTCAAAGCCTTCGTGCTCATAAAAGCGGCGGGCCCTGGTATTGTGCTCCCACACGCCCAGCCATATGGTGGCAACCTGGTGCTCCCGTGCCACGGCGTATGCGTGCTGTATGAGCGCTTTGCCCAGCTTATGCCCGTGAAAGGCCTGCAGCACGTATATTTTTTCGAGCTCCATTACAGGCGCCGGCAGCCGGGTATGCGCGGCATCATCCGGTTGCTTGCCCAGGTTCAGCTTAATAAAGCCGGCCGGTGTGCCGTTGTAATACAGCAGGTAATACAAGCTGCCGGGTGTTTGCAGCTCCTGCTGCAATGCGGCAGCACTTTTACCTGCCTGTAAAAAAGCGGCCAGGTCTTCGGGCTGGTAGGTATTGCCAAAGGTTTCTGTAAAAGTTTGCTGCTCCAGCTGCACCAGGGTATTCAGCATGGGCAGCTGTACCGGCGTAATGAATACAGGTTGCATGGTTTGGGTTTATTCGTCGTCTTCGTTGTGGTCAAAATACGCAATGATATGCTCCTGCAGAAATCTTTCCTGTTCTGTTAGTCCCATTTTAGGCACCGGCTGCACTTCTTTGAAATGCGGCCATCCGTCTTTATCGTAGCCGGCCAGCTCATAGTACCCGCTCTGGCTTAGCAGGGTGCAGGTGGCAATATGCATCAGGTCCTGTTTTTGCTCTTTCGTGTATTTCTTTTTCATTTGCCCCAGCTCCTGTACGCCTATCAGGAACAGGATAGCCTCCATATTGGGTTTTTTGCCAAAACGTTCGGTTAGCCGGGTTATAACACGGTTCCATTGCTGCTCAAAGTCGCTCATAATTGTATATGTGGTTGTTAGGTAATGATTTGTTACAGGAGCAAAGGTACGTTATAAAAAAAGATGATATAAATATGCCACGGCTTTATTAACTTGAGCCGTAAGCTGATGTAATTACGAATTAGTTAATTACGATGGTGGCGGTAGGCTGTTAAGGCAATAGGCTATGGCGTTATAGATGGTTGAATTGTAAAATGCGTGGTTATTGCCGCGCGAAAAGCAGCAAGCGCTTGTAATTACGAATGATGACAGTGGCAGCTAAGGCAATGGGTGGTTGATGTTATGGGCGGTAGGGTTTAAAAATGAATAAGGGATGGCTGTAGTGATGAATGGCTCAATATAACCTGTAACTATAATTCGTAATTTCAATCTTAACAGCATTTTAACGGGCCTGCCTGGGCTGTGGTACCCGGTTTTGCCGGCAGAATGATTATTTTGCAAATCCGAAAAAATACATATAGCATGGAGAATACATCGCAAGATATCCGTCAATTGAATGAAAAGATCCACCAGGCCAGCGCATTTGTAGACCTGTTGAATATTGAGCTGGGAAAAGTGATCGTTGGCCAGCGCTACATGGTAGAACGCCTGCTGATAGGCCTGCTGGCACAGGGGCACGTGCTGCTGGAAGGGGTGCCGGGCCTGGCAAAAACACTGTCTATCAAATCCCTCTCATCCGCTATTAATGCAAAATTCAGCCGCATACAGTTCACACCGGACCTTTTACCGGCCGATGTGGTAGGCACCATGATATATAACCAGCAGCGCAACGAGTTTGTAGTGCGCAAGGGGCCCATCTTCGCCAACTTTATCCTGGCAGATGAAATTAACCGCGCCCCGGCAAAAGTGCAGAGCGCCTTGCTGGAAGCCATGCAGGAGAAGCAGATCACCATTGGCGATACCACCTTTAAGCTGGAAGAGCCTTTCCTGGTGCTGGCCACCCAAAACCCGATAGAGCAGGAAGGTACCTACACCCTGCCGGAAGCGCAGGTAGACCGTTTTATGCTGAAGGTGGTAATAGGCTATCCCACCAAGGAAGAAGAGCGCCACATTATTCGCCAGAACCTGAACCCCGATGGTATGAGCGCCATTAACCCGGTTATTAACCCCGGGGATATTGTGGAAGCCCGCAAGCTGGTGCGTGAGGTGTACATGGATGAAAAAATAGAACGCTACATACTGGACATTGTATTTGCCACCCGCCATCCGGAGGAGTATAAGCTGCAGAAGCTGAAGCCGCTGATCTCCTATGGCGGATCGCCCCGCGCCAGCATTAGCCTGGCCTGGGCTGCTAAATCCTATGCCTTTATGAAACGCCGCGGTTATGTAATACCCGAAGATGTGCGCAGCATTTGCTTTGACGTAATGCGCCACCGCGTGGGGCTTACCTATGAAGCAGAGGCAGAGAATGTAACTACCGAAAACATCCTGAGCGAAATCCTGAACGCGGTAGAAGTACCATAAGCTGTTGGCTATTAGCTTTTAGCTATTAGCGGGTTAGAGCCGCTCCAATATTATTAATTATTCATTCTTAATTATTAATTACTCAAACGGGTGGATACAGCAGAAATACTCAAAAAGGTAAGACGTATAGAAATGAAGACCCGCGGCCTCTCCAACCACATTTTTTCCGGGGAGTACCACAGCGCCTTTAAAGGAAGGGGCATGTCTTTCAGTGAGGTAAGGGATTACCAGTTTGGAGATGATGTACGGTCCATTGACTGGAATGTAACAGCCCGGTTCAACCATCCCTTTGTAAAGATATTTGAGGAAGAAAGGGAGCTGACCGTAATGCTGCTGGTAGATGTGAGCGAAAGCTCTGTATTTGGCACCGTGCACCAGAACAAACGCAACCTTATTACGGAAATATGCGCCGTACTGGCTTTTTCCGCCATCAATAACAACGATAAGGTGGGGGTGATATTTTTTAGTGACGGGGTGGAGAAATATATTCCTCCCAAAAAGGGCAAATCACATATCCTGTTCATTATCCGGGAGCTGCTGTCTTTCAAGCCTAAAAAGAAGGGCACCAATATCCGGGAAACCCTGCGCTTTTTCAACAACGCCGCTAAAAAGCGAAGCATTGTTTTTCTGCTGAGCGATTTTCTGGCAGGCAACTACCAGGATGCGCTCACCATTGCCTCCCGCAGGCACGATATGGTGGGCATACATGTGTATGACCAGCGGGATAAGGAGCTGCCGCCTGTAGGGCTTATACAAATGGTGGATGCCGAAACCGGCGGCCGCCAGTGGATAGATGCGGCGGATAAAAGGGTGCAGCAGTTTTACACCCAGCAGTTCCTGCAGCAGGTACAGTACTGCCGCACCTCTTTTTTGAAAAGCGGGGCAGAGCTCATCAGCGTACGTACCGATGAGGACTACGTAAAAGCATTGCAAACATTTTTCCAGAACAGGGCATAAGTTTTAAAGCGGAGCAAAAACCATCATGCGAAAAAGAACAATCATCTTACAGCGTATTTTTTTAATTGTATTGCTGGGGTACCTGTGTCCTTTCCGCTTGCTGGCCCAGGACCGTTACGGCATACAGGCCCAGGCAGATACAGACAAAATACGTATAGGCGAACAGGTGAAGCTGCAGCTGACGGCAAAAGTGAACCCCGATCAGCTGAAAGCTGCTAACCTGCGGCTTAATTTCCCTTCCCTGCCAGACTCATTTAACCACTGGGAGGTGGTAAACCGCTCTCCTATTGATACGGTTGCCAGCGCCAATAACAGCGGTACTTTTTTTAAGCAAACCATTACCCTTACCAGCTTCGACTCGGGCCGCTGGGAAATACCAGCCCTGCGGTTTGATGTGCTGGATGCCAGTAATAACGCTACAGACTCCGCCTTTTCCGAACCCATAGGTATAGATGTAAATACGGTTACAGTAGATACTACCAAGGCTTTTAAACCCATTAAAACCGTGCGTGCCGTGCCCTGGAGCATATGGGATTACTGGGTGTACATGGCTATTGGTGCTGCTGCCGTGCTGCTGGCCCTGGGCCTGTGGTGGTATTTCCGAAGGCGTCCGATAAAAGAAAAAGCAGCGCCGGCCGCTCCGCTGGAGCCTGTGTACGACCGTACCCTGCGCCTGCTGAAAGAGCTGGATGCCGAAAAGGTATGGCAGCAGGGGCAGGTGAAGGAGTATTACAGCCGGCTTACCGATATTTTGCGCTCTTATTTTGAAGAGCAGTTTGGCATAGCCGCCCTGGAGCAAACATCGGCAGAGCTGCTGCAGAACATAAAACCGGTAACCATTCTGAACCAGCAGCGCGACAAGCTGCGGGCGCTGTTATCGCTGGCAGACCTGGCCAAGTTTGCCAAGCTGCAGCCCACGCCGGAAGAGCATACAGATAGTATGAATAAAGCAGTGGAAATAGTGGAGTGGACCAAACCGGCCGCCAGGCCGGCTGCAGATGCTGAAGGCAAAACGCAGAACGCAGAAAGCGGGAAGCAGCAGGCCTGAAGTAAAAGGTAAAAGTGCAATGCAGGTGCGCAATGCCGGATGCAAAATGCATAAGGCGAAAAGTAAAAGCGCAGCAAAGCATAAAGCAGCAACACAGAAAAGTGCAAGGATGAAAGTGCCGCCGGCTGACCTACCGCCTTAAGCACGCTGTAATCAACGTAATTGATAATCCGTAATTCGTAATAGACGCAATGGACCTGTCGATCTGGAAAAATATAACATTTGCCTATCCCTGGTGTTTCTGGTTATTGTTACTGATACCGGTATTTATTTACTGGTACATTAAACAGCACCAGCGGCAGCAGGGCGCGTTGCAGGTATCTTCCATACAGGGGCTTAAAGGGCTGCCCGTTTCCTGGAAAGCCCGTATGCGGCCGGTACTGCTGGTGCTGCGCATACTGGCCTATGCCGCCCTGGTAACGGCCCTGGCCCGCCCGCAAACCAGCAATACCTCTGAAAATATTGACAGTGAGGGAATAGATATTGTGCTGAGCATAGATATTTCCGGCAGTATGTTAGCAGAAGACCTGCAGCCCAACCGCCTGGAAGCGGCCAAAAAAGTAGCGGTAGACTTTGTGAACAAGCGTATCAGCGACCGTATTGGCCTGGTTATTTTTTCCGGCGAAAGCTTTACCCAATGCCCCATTACCACCGACCATGCCGTACTGGAAAACCAGATCATGCAGGTGAAAAGCGGTATGCTGCAGGATGGCACTGCTATTGGGATGGGCCTGGCCACTGCCGTAGACCGCCTGCGCAGCAGCAAGGCAAAAAGTAAAGTGATCATCCTGCTTACAGATGGGGTGAATAATACCGGCCTGGTAGATCCTATTACTGCGCTGGAAATTGCGAAGGCGTTTAAGATACGTGTGTACACCATTGGCATAGGCACCTATGGTAAAGCGCCGTTTCCCATGACCATGCCCGATGGCAGCATACAGATGCAAATGCAGGATGTGCAGATAGATGAGCCGCTGATGAAAAAAATATCTTCCGAAACAGGGGGCAAATACTTCCGGGCCACCAATACCGTTGCCCTGCAGCGCATTTATAATGAAATAGACAAGCTGGAGAAAACCAAGGTAGAGATCACTTCTTATAAGCGCTACGCAGAGCACTTTTTCCCGTTAGTCATGCTGGCCCTGGCCTGCCTGCTGCTGGAAGTAGTGCTGCGGTACACGGCCTTCCGCAGCCTGCCCTGAGGCCGCGTACCGGTTGTTAGTAACCTAAATTGTATCTTCGCGCCTAACTACAAACACTAACAACTATCCGTGCAAGGAACAGTTTATAAATCAACCGGCAGCTGGTACCAGGTAAAAACAACCAATGGCGGTTTATACCAGGCCCGTATAAAAGGCGTTTTTAAGATCGATGAGGATATTACCTCCACCAACCCAATTGCCGTGGGTGATATTGTGGAGGTGGAGCAGGAGGAGAAAGACGCCGCCAATGCCATTATAACGGATATAGTCCCCCGCCGCAATTACATTGTACGCAGCTCGCCGCATAAAAAATCGCATAAGCATATTGTAGCCGCCAACCTGGACCAGGCCCTGCTGGTGTGTACCATTAAGGAGCCCCGCACTTCCCGCGGGTTTATTGACCGTTTCCTGGTAACGGCTGCCGCCTACCACATACCGGCCATACTGGTGTTCAACAAAAAAGATCTGCTGAAGGAAAAAGACCGGGAAAAGTTCCTGGAAATAGCAGATGTGTATACGGATATTGGTTACCCGGTACTGATAATATCTGCTGTTAAGGGCGAAGGAATAACGGAAGTAAAGGCGCTGCTGCAGGATAAGGTAACCCTCATGTCGGGCCACTCAGGGGTGGGTAAATCATCCCTTATTAACCAGCTGCTGCCGGGTATGCAGCTGCGTACCAAAGAGGTGAGCGGCTGGAGCGGCAAGGGCCTGCACACTACCACCTTTGCGGAAATGTTTGACCTGCCCGGCGGCGGGCAAATAATAGATACGCCCGGCTTGCGGGAGTTTGGGATCATAGATATTCCCAAAACAGAGCTGTCGCATTATTTCCTGGAAATGCAGCCTTATATTACACAATGCCAGTTTAACAACTGCCTGCATATCAACGAGCCTGGCTGCGCGGTAAAAGCCGCTGTAGAAGAAGGGGAGATAGATGCCGAGCGGTATATCAGCTACGCTACCATACTGGAAACCATTGAGGAAGAACGTTACTAACCCCTTTTTTTCGAAGGCTTGTTCAGCTCATCAATCACTTTTTCCGCTCCCCAGTTCTTGCGGGGCTGCGGGCAGCCGGTTTTCTGCGTTCTGCAGGCGCCCATGGTTATTAAGGCGGTGGCTATCAGCAATAGGGTGATCTTTTTTTGCATGGGTATAGGGGTATGCTAAAATACGCGGCTGTCCATTTGTTTACGGGCCTTACGGTTTTCGCTCTTATTGCTTTTTGTATAAAAGTTGTTGGCCGGGCAGCCGTTTTGGGTAGCGCATCCGGCGGCTACCATGGCGGTAAGCCACAGCAGAAGTAAAAGTTTTTTCATAGGTACCGTATAATTTACTGCAATATAATAAATTTTTATTATTTGAACCAGCTTGAGTACATGAGGTAATTGTTGGCTATACGGTCAATTTCCCCGCTAATAAGCTCCTGGCTGATATCTTTTACCTTTTTGGCCGGCACGCCGGCATAAATAGCGCCCGACTCTACCTGGGTGCCTTCCAGCACTACTGCGCCTGCGGCAATAATGCTGTTGCTGCCGATACGGGCATTATCCATTACAATGGCGCCCATGCCAATCAGTACATTATCATCTACCGTGCAGCCATGCACAATGGCGTTGTGGCCTATAGACACGTTATTGCCGATAATGGTTTTTGTTTTCTCATAGGTGCAGTGAATAACAGCGCCGTCCTGTATATTCACCTTGTTGCCTATACGAATGCTGTTCACATCACCGCGCACCACGGCATTGAACCATATGCTGCAATCGTTGCCCATGGTCACATCTCCTACAATGGTAGCGTTGGGGGCAATAAAACAATTGTTGCCAAATTCAGGCTGTACTCCTTTAACAGGTAATATAACAGGCATAATAAAGGGTTTAAAAAGCAGTTTACGATCACCTTTTTGGCAATTAGTAACAGCTGTTAAGGGCCCAGCAGGTATAACGCAAATTTTTTTCATTCTATTATAACCTGCCGGCACAGCGCTCATTCTTCTTTTGACAATACTTAAAGCTGCTTACCAACTGTCCAAAGTCAGTATTCCGCAAATCTAACAATTACTACCTTCGCATTTGTATGAATAACCGGCAGCTTTTTTTACGGCATGTAGCACAAACGTCAGATGCGCCGCTGGCGCTGGAAATAACCAAAGCCCAGGGCATGTATATGTGGGATGCGGCGGGCAGGCGCATTATGGACCTGATAGCTGGCATCAGCGTATGCAATATAGGGCACTGCCATCCGCAGGTGGTAAAGGCCATACAGGATCAGGCGCAGCAATACATGCACCTGCTGGTGTATGGTGAGCTGGTGCAGTCGCCGCAGGTGGCTTTTGCCGCTAAGCTAACGGAATACTTACCGCCTGCGCTGAACAGCGTATATTTTACCAACTCCGGTACAGAAGCAGTAGAAGGTGCTATGAAGCTGGCTAAGCGCCACACCGGCCGTACGGAGATAGTTGCCTTTAAGAACAGCTACCATGGCTCTACCCAAGGCTCACTGAGCATCATTGGGCAGGAGGAGTGGCGCAATGCCTACCGCCCCCTGCTGCCGGGTATACAACACCTGGATTATAATAATTTCAGCGCCCTGGAACAAATTACCGCCCGCACCGCCTGCGTAATAGCAGAAACGGTGCAGGCAGAAGCGGGCGTACGCCCGCCCCAACAGGCATGGTTACACGCGCTGCGGGAAAAATGCACCCAAACCGGTACCCTGCTGGTGCTGGATGAAATTCAGTGTGGCCTGGGCCGTAACGGTACTTTATGGGGCTTTGAACGTTTTGGCATTGTGCCGGATATATTGTTACTGGGCAAAGCCCTGGGTGGCGGCATGCCCCTGGGGGCTTTTATTGCTGCCCGCGATATTATGTGGAGCCTCACGAATAATCCCGTACTGGGGCATATTACCACTTTTGGGGGCCACCCCGTAAGCTGCGCCGCCGGCCTGGCTGCCTTTAATGCCCTGCAGGAGGCGCAGCTGGTGCCGGCCGTGCAGGCAAAAGAGCAGCTATTCCATCAATACCTGCAGCACCCCGCCATTAAAGCAGTACGTTCCCAGGGATTGCTGATGGCTGTTGAGCTGGAAAATTTCCCCTTTAATAAAAAGGTAATTGACGAGTGCATTAGCCAGGGTGTGCTTACAGACTGGTTCCTGTTTGCACCGGAATGCCTGCGCATAGCGCCGCCGTTGATTATTAATGAGGCGGAGATAAAGGAAGCCTGTGGCACAATACTGCATGCGCTGGATAAAATGAGCAGGCGTTAAGGTTGTGTGGGCAGCATAAATGCAGCGTTATTACTGGACCAGTGAAAAGATAAGCGGGCGTTAAGGTTGTGTTGGCAACAGCAGCCCGGCGCTGCTATTTCAATGAATTGGTACTTTCTGTGCGGTGCGGTATTCCTTTTATGCCGTTAACTACCGGCATGTTAAATTATGACGGCAACTATTTAATGTTAAACGTTGCGTACGCCTGCAAAATAATTTTGATAATTCAATTTTTACAGTAACTTTGAATTACAAAGTGCTTTATATATGAACGAGCAGCAGCATCTGGAAACGTTAAGCGACATTAAACGCATTATGGAACGCAGCAGCCGTTTCATATCGCTTAGCGGTTTAAGCGGCGTATGGGCAGGCATTTGCGGGCTGGCCGGTGCCGCAGTTGCCTATAACTGGTTACATAATTATTACCTGGAGTGGGATGCCCGCGGCGGGTACAGCAGCGGAGAGCTGCCTGCATTGCGTTTTAAGCTGCTGGTGCTGGCTGCCGTTGTGCTGGCAATTACCCTGGCAGGGGGCGCATATTTTACCTGGCGCCGGGCGCGCCGCAATAATGCTTCCATATGGGATGCCACTTCCCGTAAAGTAGCCATCAACCTGGGGCTGCCGCTGGTAAGCGGGGGCTTTTTTATACTGGGCCTTATGTATAATAACTATGAGCCGCTGGTAGCGCCCTCCTGCCTGGTATTCTACGGCCTGGCCCTGGTAAACGCCAGCAAATACACCCTTACGGATATACGTTATTTAGGCATCACCGAAATTATACTGGGCATACTTAACGTGTTCTTTCTGCGCCGCGGGCTGTACTTTTGGGCGGTAGGTTTTGGCGTGCTCCATATTGTATATGGCATAATAATGTGGTGGAAGTACGAACGTGTAAAGAGAACCGTATGAAGTGAAGTTTTTTTTATGGAAATTGTGATGCAATGAATCCTATAGGCAATCTTAATAAATTATTCGACAGCCGCATTCGCCTGGGCGTAATGAGTGTTCTCATGGTGAATGAGGAGGTAAGCTTTAACGACCTGAAGCAGGTGCTGGAGGTAACCGACGGCAACCTGGCGTCGCACCTTACTACGCTGGAGGAGAACGGGTACCTGAAAGTACACAAGGGATTTATTGGCCGCAAAACCAATACCACCTACTCCATTACCAAGGCAGGGGAAAAGGCGTTCAAAGGCCACCTGTCGGCCCTGGAGAATATGATAAAGTCAATGCAGTAAAATTTTTTTTATCCCTGTACTTTGAAATACAAAGTACTTTTTAAAAATCAAGCCATGAACACACCCAACGCCAATGAACAACCGTCGTTTCTGAAAAGGAATGCGTATGCCATTAAAGCCATTATTATCGGCATACTGGTACTGGTATTGCTGATCCCCACGGCCATGATCATGGGGCTTATTTCTGAAAGGGAGCACCGCCAGAATGA
The DNA here is from genome assembly GCF_035761305.1 of Chitinophaga sp. Classification (GTDB taxonomy): domain Bacteria; phylum Bacteroidota; class Bacteroidia; order Chitinophagales; family Chitinophagaceae; genus Chitinophaga. The sequence goes on from NZ_DASTRI010000110.1 coordinate 17,497, forward strand.
GGCTACTGCGGAGGTCAGCCACATATGGGCAAATGACCAGGTAATTACCGGCCCGGTGCTGGTAGTGCCTTACACAACGCTCAATGAAAAAAAGGAGGAGGTAATTAACCAGGCTTTCTTTTTACCGGAAAAGCTGTCGGTTAACGGCCAGCTGCTGCCTGAGCTGCGGCACCGCGGCATTTATGATGTAGCCGTATACAGCTCCAGGCTGCAGCTCAGCGGCTCCTTTGCGCCTATTGATCCTGCTGTGTTAAACATACCGGCCGGCAGCCTTAACTGGAGCAATGCTTACCTGGCTGTTGGCATTACCGATATGCGCGGCATCAGCAACCAGGTACAGGTGGTATGGAACGGGCAGCCGTACATTTGCAACCCCGGCACCCCACCCGGCGGTTTGCTGGGCAGCGGCGTGCAAACGCGCATTCCTTTAAGCGGCGCAGCTACAGACAGCACCGGCGCCAACGCCAGCTTTTCCATTAACCTCGACCTCAAAGGCTCGGGCCGCATTTACTTTTCGCCTGTAGGCAAAACCACGCAAGTAAGCTTAAGCGCTGCCTGGCCGTCGCCAAGCTTTGAAGGCGCCTTTTTACCGGCGCAGCATGCCGAAAATGACAAAGGCTTTACCGCCAGTTGGCAGGTGCTGCACCTGAACCGTAGTTTTCCCCAAAGCTGGACTGCCGGCGATAAATACAACATTAACAATGCGGATTTTGGCGTAAAGCTGTTTATGCCGGTTGACGGTTATGCCAAATCCATGCGGGCTGTGAAATATGCGATCCTTATCATTGGCCTTACTTTCCTGGTGATTTATTTTATTGAGCTGCTGCGGCACCACAACGTTCATCCATTACAATATATACTCATAGGCGTAGCCCTGTGCATTTTTTACACGCTGCTGATTGCCCTGGCAGAGCAGCTGAACTTTAACCTGGCCTACCTTATAGCCACGGTATTAACCATAGGCCTGGTAACCGCCTATGCAGCCAGCGTATTCCGAAGGGCCGGCACCACACTGGCCGTTTGCGGTACCCTGCTTACGTTGTACGGGTTTATGTACGTGATCATCCAGTCGGAAGATCAGGCCCTGCTCATGGGCAGCCTGGGGCTGTTTATTATCCTGGCCATTGTAATGTTCTTTAGTCACAAGATCCGCTGGGACACGCTGGGAGGCAACATCACCGCAGATGATAAAGCCGTTGATGCATGAAAGTTAAAATGATATTGCCGGCGCTAACAGCAGCTAAAAGTGCCGGGCCGGCAAGCACCGCAGCACGGCAGGCTGCAGCCTTCAGTGAATTAAAAAAGGGGCTTATGCAACACTACTGGTTCAGGAAATTCGGGTGGATGTACATTCCCATCAGCATCGCAGGCAGCCTGCTTACAATTGCAGCTATACTGCTGGCAGGCGTTTGTATATGGATAGCAGACCGGCAATGTACAGCGGTAAGCGATGCGCTGCTTCATTTTTTTATTTATTTTACCTGTATTGCTTTCTGGTGGAAATGGCTGGCAGAAAGTACAGCAGATAAAACAACAGAAAAATGATCCCTCCCAAAAAAAGTTACCTGCATCGGCGTGTGCTCAGCTTCCGGTACGCCATTATTGGTATTGTCACCTTTGTTTACACAGAGCCGCATGCGCGCATACATGCCCTGGCTACTGTGCTGGTAATAGCTTTAAGCGCCTATTGCCATATTGCTGCAATGCAGTGGATTGTTATAGGCATTGTTACCGGCATGGTATGGATAACGGAAATGCTGAACACCGTGATCGAAAAAATAATGGACCATATATCGCCGGAATATCACCCGCGGGTAAAATGGATCAAGGATGTAGCAGCCGGAGCCGTACTAATTGCCGCGCTGGTAGCGGTTATTACCGGTGCGGTAATATTTCTGCCGGTTTTGTTTAAATAGCGGCTGAACCAACATTAATTCAACTTTAACCCGAGTGTTAATACATATGCAATTACCTGTTATAGCGGGTAACAGCCGGAAGGCCTTGTGGGTGGCTGTTACTTTCAGTTTAATATTGTTATTGTTCCGTTGTGCCCGTACGGGCAGCTGGCAGTATGCCTTTTTGTTATGGAACCTGTTCCTGGCGTGGGTGCCTTATTACATTACATGGATGATGCAGCGCCTGCACAGCGGCAAATGGCCGCTGGCAGTGTGGGCGCCGGTATTTGGCCTGTGGCTGCTGTACCTGCCCAACGCCCCCTATATTATTACAGACCTGTATCATTTGCCGGAAGGCGGCGCACCCAGGTGGTTTGACCTGATACTGATCCTTTCCTTTGCCTGGAATGGGCTGCTGCTGGGCTTTATATCCATTAAGCAAATGCAGGCCATGTTCCTGCAGCGTTTTCCCAGGTGGCCGGTGCAGCTGTTTATTTTACCGGTTATGCTGCTGTGCGGGTGGGGCGTGTATATAGGCCGTTACCTGCGCTGGAACAGCTGGGACCTGGTAGTGCAGCCGGTGCCGCTGCTGCGCGAAACCGGCGCCATGGTGCTGCACCCGCTGGAATATAGCCATGTATGGGGCTTTACCGTTTGCATGGGTTTGTTCATGCACATCCTGTACCATCTGAAGTTTGCTGCCCAAAAGTAAAAGCAGGCATTAACCATACCGCCATACTATACCTTCATCTACAAAAAAGCGGGTGTAAATTTTACACCCGCTTAACTTTTATCCGTAATTAATCCTTCGCGTTAGAAATCTACCCCCATGCCAAAGTACCAGATAGGGCTGCCACGGAAAAAGGCAACCATGGGCCAGCCGGCATCTACCCGCAGGAAGTAGCCTGCAATAGTAGTACGGGCGCCAAAGCCGTAGCCGCCAACGAACGGGCCTAAGAAACCTTCTTTGATCTTCACGGTTACGCCGTCGTTGTTATAGTATGTGTAGTTGGCATCTTTAAAGCTTAGCTTTTTGTTCCAGGCCGTACCTATGTCAACAAAGGAGGTAAGCTGGAAGTTGCGCAGGAAGGCAGAGTTAATGGGCTTTTCAATAAAAGTGGCAAATACCGGCAGGCGCAGCTCTGTATTGAACAGCATCACATTATTACCATTCTTGGCATTTTGTTTATACCCGCGCAGGTTCACGGCCAGCGTTTGGAAGCCATAATTGGCGGTCATGTCTACCGGCGTTTGTGTATTAATCTTCGGGTTCAGCCAGTTATCTACACCACCCAGGTAATACAGCAGCTTGCGTGTGCCCCAGGAAAGGTCGGCGGCAAAGCGCGTGGCCCATATAAAGTTGCGGTATATTTTTTCATAGTGCCGCACATCTATACCCATGTTGTAGGTAAACTTGCCTTTACCCGCCGCAGTGGGATTAAAGAAGCCATTCAGGTCGCCAGAGATCTGGGCGTTCATGTCGCCGTAAATCTTATAGCGGGTGCCCTGCCATATATTAATCGCCGGGTTAATCGTATTGTCATATACATACTCCAGTCGTAACAGGGCGTAATTTTCTTTGAAGTCCTGCACTTTCAGGCTCTGGTCGTCCGAAGCCAGTATCACCATACGGTCGTTACGGAAGCCTGTTTGCAGGCGCAGGCTGCGCACTTCATCAAACGGGTAGCGCACATCCAGCTGGTACAGGTTGGTCTTTAGCTTAATGGGATATACATTACCCAGTGTAGCCTTATCAACCTTACGGTAGTAGGTGAATTTATAGTCAAAGCGCTTTTTCAGGTAAGCAAAGGAAGCAAAGTATTCCGTACCGTCCAGTGAGGAGGGGAAGCGGAACCCGCCGCTGAACTTATAATCTTCCATCAGATCGCTGATGCCTAAACGAATTAAGCCATTCACCGGGTCGGTAAGGCGTATGGGGCTCACAGGCTGCCCGGTAAAGGGCTGGTACCTGTTAATGAGCACGGAGTTGTCTATCTGCGCTATCAGGTAATCTGATGAGAATTTCAGCTTGTAGGGCAGCAGCCTTGCTTTTTTCAGCACGGCTTCTACCTGCGGCATGGCAACAGGCGGTATGCCTTGTTGTGCGGCTGCAGCAGTATCTGCGGGGTCATTACCAAATTCACTCTGGAAAAAATCGGGCTGCTTGGTGGTGTCCTTGGCCGGCAGGTCGCCATGATAAGTGGGCAGCCCCATGCGAATGCTGTCCTGGTGCATCTGGTACTGGCGGAAGCTGGTGGGGCGGGCCGTAATATTGCGCCTGCGCAGCGTGGCAGTATCTACCTTCAGCTTATATAAACGTTTATAGTCACCAATGGCAATTACATCCGATACCGTACCCTGGTCGCCTGCAATGCGCGACTCTTTAATGCCATACTGGTAGTTGGTTACCGGGAATACATAGGTTGAGTCTTTTGTAATGGTTACCGCCGCTACGGAGTCCGGCGCAGTGGCCCCATAGTCCGACAGCGCGGAGTCCAGCTCGGCTGGCTCAGGATTATGCAATATTTCCGAGCCTACAAAGAACAGGCTGTCAACCCCGGCCCTTTCTGTCTTAAAGAAACCGGCAAAGCGGTTGCGGATGCCGTTTTCGTCTGTTACAAAAGTAAAGTGCGTGTTGTTGTACTGCATGGGCAAAAAGGCGTCGCCATGCTTCATGTCTGTTAACTGGGAAATCTGTTTTTCAGCTGTTTTGTTCCAGTTATCAATCAGGAATATGTTATAGTGGCCGCCGGGCAGCACGGTATCTGCGCTCCGGGCGGTGGGTGAGGGCCGGTTGGAGGAATAGATAATACCGCTTTTACCCGGGAAGGCTACAAAAGAAGGGTCCAGGTCGTCAAACACATCGTTGGTGATCTGTTCTGTTTTGTAGTTGCTGATGTTATAGGTGAAAATATCAGTATGCCCGTTTTTAATGGCGGAGAGCAGCAGGGTATTATCAAACTCAAAGAAATATTTCATATCCACTACCCGGTCAAACATATTCAGGTCCTGCTTGATGGTGATACGGCTGATGAGGTCATACACCATCAGGCGGGTACGGCCTTCATACTCGTACACAATAGCCAGGCGGTTACCTTTCTGGTTCCAGGCTATTTGCGGGTAGTTGGGGTCTACCTGGTTGGCGAACTGCCGTACGCCGCTGCGCAGCAGTACTTTGGGCTTGTTATCGCCTACCTGTATCTGCACGCGGTACAGGCCTTTCTTAAATTCCACTACTGCATAGGAATTGTTCTTGGGATTGGCCTGGAAACGGTAAAAGTCCGATTTATTGATTTCGCGCGCTACTACTGTACGGCCGCGGGTTACCTGCCGGCGGCGGCGGTTATCCTGCTGGTAGCGCTTTATGTTATAGGTCATGAAATCGGCCATGGCCTTTTTGGGCGTTTGGCTCAGCACCTGCTCAAAGCCTCTTTTCAGGCCGCGGTTAATGCGGGTTATGTACATCAGGTAAGGCACCGCATCTTTCCCGTACTTGCTTTCAACATAAAACCAGAAGGCATGGCCTGCCAGCAGGGGATGATCATAGGCCAGGGAATTGAACCTGGTATATTTGCCGGAGAGCATAATAGCTTTCAGCTGCTCATCTTCCTCTGCGCTCCAGTTCTCCGCGGCATAGGCAATAAAACCGTCTGTAAACCACTTGGGGAAATCTATCAATACTGCATTACCGGCAAATTCGCCGATATCTTCACCAAACAGCAGGGTTTCCAGCATTACCCGGGCTATGCCCTGGCGTATTTGCCTGCGCAGGTGGTTATGGTTGCCATCAAAATAAACGATCATTTTGTTGCCTACCAGTTTGGTTACCCCGCCGGTGTTCTGCCATTCCACACCTATGCCGATGTTGGACTGCTTCATTTCCCCAAAGCTGTTATATACCACTATATTCAGCCGCTGGCGGAAAGTGAACTCCATGAACTGTTCCAGGGAAGGTAACTCCTTCTCCGCTACCTGGGCCACGTATTTACCCAGCTCCAGCCCGTTTTGCGCAAAATAGGTGTTGAAATGCCGGGTTTGATAGTACCGCCACTTGAAGTTTTTATGCTGTACGCGGTTCTGCCCGAATTCAACAGTATTGGTCTGTGCCTGGGATAGAAAATACGTGGTTAGTAATAGGGTACCGGTAAAGAATAACCTGGTAGTAAATCGGTTCATACAGAAAGTATTGATAATATTGTATCTGAATTAAAATTAGCAAAAATCGGGTAACAATGATTGAAATCCAATATTTCGCCTTTAATCCGTTTCAGGAAAACACCTATCTGCTTATAAACGAAAAAAAGGATTGTATAATTATAGACCCTGGCTGTTATTTTGAAGAAGAAAGAAAAGAATTACTACAGTATATCGAAAAAGAGGGGTTGAATGTTACGCGGCTGTTAAATACCCACTGCCACCTGGATCACATTTTCGGCAACCGCCTGATCGCAAAAACCTTTAATGTAGGGCTGGAGATACACCGGCAGGAGCAGCCGGTGCTGGATCGTTCCCCGCAGGCCGGCGCTATGTACAATGTGCCTTTTGAGCCCTCTCCCATGCCGGCCCGTTATATGGAGGAAGGGGAAATGATTACCCTGGGGGATGATGTGCTGCAGGTGCTGTTTACGCCTGGCCACTCCCCGGGCAGCGTTGCTTTTTACTGCGCGGGGCAAGGGTTTGTAATAGCGGGTGACGTGCTTTTTTACCAGAGCATTGGCCGTACCGACCTGCCGGGCGGCAACCATCAAACCCTGCTGAACAGCATACGCCGGCAGCTGTTTGTGCTGCCCGATGATGTAAAGGTGTACCCCGGCCACGGCCAGCCCACTACCATAGGGTTTGAGAAACAGCATAACCCGTTCCTCAGATAATTACGAATTGGCAATTACGAATTAAAGTGCAGTATTTGAGCTGCAGTTTTGTGTTAAGGCAGTTATTGGTTAATATTCCTGTTAAGCTAATATCCGCTTCAATCCATTCGTAATTCGTAATTGACAATTCGTAATTCTACCGTAAGTAGCGCCCTATTACCGGCAGCTTTTGAAACTCTTTGCGTTCCATGCGGAGAATAAACCAGCCGTAGCCGGCAAACAGCAGGGTAGCCACCGCCAGCGAAAGCGGTTTCAGCGCATATACATCGCCGGGCGAAAGCACATAGCGGTTCAGCAAATGATACGCATACCAGGTAGCTGCTGCCAGCAAAATGTAGGTAACAATACGGGGCAGGTGGTAAGGTACCGGGTAATATTTCTGCCCCCACACATAGCAAATGGCCATTTGAATAAAGTAGCAGATCATGGTGGCCAGCGCAGCGCCATAATAGCCCATTACCGGTATTAACAGGTAGTTGAATAAAAAGGCCAGGCCCGCGGTGATCAGGGTAATAACCGCGCCTGCCCTTGTACGGTCCGTAAGCTTGAACCAGATGGTAAGGTTATAGTAAATGCCCAGGAACATATTGGCCAGCAGCAGCACCGGCACTATGCGCATGCCCTGGTAGTAAAAGGGCTTGCGCAGAAACACCTTCCACACGTTCAGGTACAGGCTAACAAACAGGAACATAAAACAAAGCAGTATTACAAACAGCTTCATAATACGGGCATATACCTTTTGGGGGTTTTCGCCCTCTGCCTGCTTAAAGAAATAAGGCTCCGCCCCTAACCTGAATGCCTGTATGAACATGGTGATAAGAATGGCCAGCTTATAGTTGGCGCTGTATAAGCCGATAATCACCTTTTTTGCCTCCATATCATTCCCCGGCAGAAACTGCGGCAGAAACCAGGCCCGGTCAAAAGTTTCATTTACCATACCGGCCATGCCCACAATAATCAGCGGCAGCGCATATTGTACCATTTGGCGCCACAGGGCGGTATCAAACTTCCATTCAATGCGCAACAGCTGCGGCAGGAACAGCAGCAGGGTAACGCCGCTGCCCAGCATGTAGCTCAGGTATATATAGCCCAGCTGCGCATCGCCGGTTTGTACATTGGGCAGCCAGGTAATGCCCTGCTGGTACAGCTTCGGGCACAGGTACAGGAAAAAAATATTGAAACCTACGGTAGTGGCTATACCGGTAATGCGGATAATGGCGTACCGTATGGGCCGGCTTTCCAGCCGCAGCTGGGCAAAGGGAATGGCGGTAAGCGCATCAAAGGCCATAATCAGCACAATGTAATTGTAAAAAAGGGGATGCGCGTCCAGGCCGGCCAGCCTGCCTGCATAGGAATGGATAATAGTTCCCCGGAGCATAAACAGCAGCAGGCAGATAATAGTGGTAGACAGCAGCAGCGAAATGGTGGCGCTGCCCAGCACATGCCGCTGGTTCTCCTTTTTGGCAAACCGGAAAAATGCCGTTTCCATGCCATAGGTAAGAATAACATTAAAGAAAGGAATGTAGGCAAATACATTCTGCATTTCCCCATATGTGGCCGGCGGTATCAGGCCCAGGTAAAATGGCGTCAGGAAATAGTTGAGCAGCTTGCTCGCTATATTGCTTAATCCGTAGTAAATGGTTTGTCCAGCCAGTGATTTAATGCTCAAAGCCCTGAATTTTGATCAAATGTAAACTATATGGTCCTATTGTAATACGTTCCGTATGCTAATCCAGGCCACCCCGCCGTAGCTGCTTTTTTTCAGACAGGCGTTTCTTGAACTGCAGCCGCTTTTCTATCATAGCCTTGGTAGGTTTGGTGGCCTTGCGCTTTTTGGGACGTATAAGGGCCTTATGCACCAGCTCCAGCATTTTTTTTACTACCAGCTGTTTATTACCCAGCTGGGTGCGGGCTTCCTGGGAGCGTACCTGCAGCAGGCCATCGGCATTAATACGCTTGGCCAGCTTTTCCTGTACCAGGGCTTTTTGCTCAGGGGTTAAAATGGCAGATTGCGCTACGTGAAAATAGCCTTCCACCATGGTTTCTACCTTGTTCACATTTTGCCCGCCCTTGCCACCACTGCGGGCAGTGCGGAAGCTGATTTCACTGGAAATATCCGGTTGCATGTATGCAATTTATTAACTTCCGCACAAAAATTTATCCAATATGCGCGCAGTTATACAAAGGGTAACACAGGCTGCTGTAACAGTGAACGGGGAAATTACCGGCCAGGTGGGGCCGGGACTGCTGGTACTGGTGGGCATTGAAGATGCAGACACGCAGGAAGATATAACCTGGCTGAGTAACAAAATAGTGAACCTGCGCATTTTTGGCGACGATGCAGGGGTAATGAACCTGTCTGTAAAAGATACCGGCGGGGATATTTTGCTGGTAAGCCAGTTTACCCTGCATGCCAGCACCAAAAAAGGTAACCGCCCTTCGTATATACGCGCCAGTAAACCAGGTATTGCCATTCCCATGTACGAAAAAATGACAGCGCAGCTGGGGCAGGACCTGGGCAAACCCATACAAACCGGCATTTTCGGGGCCGATATGAAAGTGTCGCTGCTGAACGACGGACCTGTAACCATTATAATAGATACCCAGGCCCGGGAGTAGCATGGCTGCCGGCGGTTTTCTTTACGGGCATTGCACCTTTACAAAGGGAATGGTATCAAACTGAATACGGGCAGGGTCTTTCTCAAAAACAGGCACGCCCTGGGCATCGAACAACGATGGCCGGCCTTCATATAAACGCTCCCCATCCAGCTTAAATACAACAGGGCGCGTGCTCAGGGTGCCTTCGCTCATAAAATGATATTGCGCTGTAATAATATTGTCGTGGATGGCGCCTTCAAAATCACCTTTATTGGAATCTTTTTCATAACGATGGTATTCCAGGCGGCCTTTAATACTGTCGTTAGCAGCTTGCAGGTGCAGCAGGGCAGTGTCTTTACCCACTACCTGTGTAAAACACTGCGGGCCGGCGGCTAGCGGCGTGGTAGCAGCCGTAGTTACTGTTTCACTCATTGTATCGGTGCTGCCACCTGTATTATTGCTGTTAGTATTGTTTTGTCCGCAGCTAACCGTTATTACGGCAACGGCTGTCAGTAAAAAAGGAAGTGCTTTCATGCGTAAGTATTTATCGGTTCCCGTTGGAAATGCAACGAATATAATGAATTTATGAGCCTGTAACTTCTGCCTGCTTCCTTCGTTTTATTGTCAAATCCTTTGTACCATGATGCTCCGCAACCGGCTAGGCAAAAGGATTGTTACAGATACAGCTGCGGGCGATACTTATCTGTTAAACCCCCTTATCCCCCAAGTGGCTTACCTGCGCATAGTGCACCCCGGAGCCGCTGCTACGGTAGATAAGCTGCAAATGGATTTCATAGGCGTTGACTGCTGCAGTGCCCGGGTGAAAACATTATCCCTTAACGGCCAGCCGGTTTGCACCAGCTGCGCAAATATTATCAATATTCTTGTTCCCAAATGATCCTGCCCGGTATGGTATTATGCAGCCCTTAAAACTTTATCTTTAAGGGAACTAAAAATATTGTCATGACCATACAGGAAGCACAGGAAAAAATAGATCAGTGGATTAATACCACCGGCGTGCGCTATTTCAGTGAGCTCACCAATATGGCCATTTTAACGGAAGAAGTAGGTGAGGTAGCGCGTATAATGGCCCGCCGGTACGGCGATCAGTCCTCAAAAGAAACCGACAAAAAGAAAGAGCTGGCCGACGAGCTGGCTGATGTATTATGGGTGCTGCTGTGCATTGCCAACCAAACCGGTATTGATATGACCGTAGCCCTGGAAAAGAACTTCGATAAAAAGAACATCCGCGATGCGCTGCGCCACCAGCAGAACGAAAAACTGAAATAACGCCTGCATGACCCCGCCCTTACAGGTATGGTTTTAGATAAGGGATATAGTTATCAGCCTAAATGTTTATTTATGCCGCTCATAAAAGGGATAAAAACCTACTGGGAAATATTAAAGCAAACCTTCAGCGATTTTATTGACGATAAAGTGCTAAAGCTAAGCGCATCGCTGGCCTACTACACCATCTTTTCAGTAGCGCCCATGCTGATTGTGATCATTTTTTTCTGCGACCTTTTCCTGGGCCGGGAAGCCATAGAAGGCACATTATACAGCCAGATAAAAGACCTGGTAGGCAGCGACGCCGCCATACAGGTACAGCAAATGATCCGCAACGCCTCTCTTTCACAGGATATGAGCTGGGCTACCATTGTAGGCGTGGTAACGCTGATTATTGGCGCCACCGGGGTGTTCGCTGAAATACAGGACTCCATTAACACCATCTGGCGGCTAAAATCCAAGCCTAAAAAGGGAAAGGGACTGGTGCGTATGATCATGAACCGCCTGCAGTCCTTTTCCCTGGTGATAAGCATGGGGTTCATACTGCTGGTGTCCCTGGTGGTGAATGGTATTATCAGCCTGCTTAACCAGCATATCGCCAACCTGTTCCCCCAGGTGGCCATGATATTTGTGTACCTGCTTAACTGGGCCATTACCTTTGTTGTTATTACCGCACTTTTTGCCATTATTTTTAAGGTGCTGCCCGATGCCCGCATCCGCTGGCGCGATGTAATAGTAGGCGCCATTGCCACCGCTATCCTGTTCATGCTCGGCAAATTTGCCATTGGCGTTTACCTGGGCGCCAGCAAAATCAGCTCTACGTACGGCGCCGCCGGCTCCATTGTTATTATTCTGCTGTGGGTATACTATTCCGCGGCTATCCTGTATTTTGGTGCGGAATTTACCCGGGTGCATGTACAGCATTTCGGCGCCCGCATTTACCCCAATGACTACGCGGTATGGATAAAACAGGTAGAGGTAGAGGAGGAAACAATGAATTGATGTGCGGATGTGCAGATATGCAAATATGCAGATGGAAAATATAATGTGTTCAACATCAACGCATTAGGTGATTTTTAATTCATCTGTACATCTGCATATCCGCACATTTGCACATTCTCACATTCGCCTTATCTTTGCGCCACTATGGCAACAGATCAGAATAAATTCCAGGCGATTATTTCGCATTGTAAAGAATATGGCTTCGTTTTCCCATCCAGTGAAATATACGACGGGCTGAGCGCCGTGTACGACTATGGCCAGTATGGCGCTGAGCTGAAAAAGAATATACGCGACTACTGGTGGAAAAGCATGACGCAAATGCACGAGAATATCGTGGGGATTGATGCTGCCATTTTTATGCACCCCACCACCTGGAAAGCCTCCGGCCACGTGGATAACTTCAGCGATCCCATGATCGACAACAAGGATAGCAAAAAGCGCTACCGGGTAGATCACCTGCTGGAAGCCCATGCCGAAACCCTGTCGCCCGAAGCCGGAGAAGCGCTGTTGCAGCAAATGAACAAACTGCTGAACGAAAATGATTATCCAGGCCTGAAAAAGCTCATAGAAGACAATAAGATAAAATGTACCGTAAGCGGCACCAGTAACTGGACGGACGTGCGCCAGTTTAACCTCATGTTCTCTACCCAGCTGGGAAGCGTAACGGATGAGGCCAGCGAAATATACCTGCGCCCCGAAACCGCCCAGGGTATTTTCGTAAACTTCCTGAACGTGCAGAAAACCGGCCGCATGAAAATTCCGTTCGGCATAGCACAAATAGGAAAGGCTTTCCGTAATGAAATTGTAGCCCGCCAGTTCATTTTCCGCATGCGCGAGTTTGAGCAAATGGAAATGCAGTTCTTCATTCGCCCCGGCTCACAGAAAGAGTGGTATGCCTACTGGAAAGAAGAGCGTATGAAATGGCACCTGAGCCTGGGTACAGATCCTGCCCGCTACCGCTTTAAAGACCACGAAAAGCTGGCCCACTATGCCGATGCAGCGGTAGATATTGAGTACGACTTTCCCATTGGCTTTAAAGAGGTGGAAGGTATTCACAGCCGTACGGATTTTGACCTGAAGAACCACCAGGAATACAGCAAAAAGAAGCTGCAGTACTTTGATCCGGAAGTGAACCAGAACTACATCCCTTACGTAATAGAAACCTCTATCGGGTTAGACCGTATGTTCCTGCTTACCGTATGCAACGCCTATGAAGAGCAGGACCTGGGCACGCCTGAGAAACCGGACAGCCGCGTGGTAATGAAGTTCCCGCCAAAGCTGGCTCCCATTAAGCTGGCCATCTTCCCCCTCACAAAAAAAGACGGGTTGCCTGAGCTGGCCCATGAGCTGTTTGACCAGTGCAAATCTTCCTTTTACTGCTATTATGAAGAAAAAGACAGCATTGGTAAACGTTACCGCCGCCAGGACGCCATTGGCACGCCTTTTTGCGTAACCATCGATCACCAGACAAAAGAGGATAATACCGTTACCATCCGCTACCGCGACAACATGGAGCAGGAGCGTATACCGCTCAGTGAAGTAAAAGACAGGGTATTAAAAGCCGTTCTGTAACTTTTATGAACGAGGTTCATCAGGATTTGTTTATTTTAGCTATAACCTAATCCTTTGAACCTATGACTGTGAAATGTTACTGTTCTGTTGTATTGCTGCTGTTATGCGGCGCTGTACACGCACAAACCACCGTCCAATCGAATGAGCTAAAGGGGTATAATTCCGTTTATTTCAGCCTGATGGGGCCTGGTAATTTCTATTCTCTCCATTACGATGTACGTTTCCAGCCCAATTATCTTGGCGTAGGCGTTCGTATAGGCGTGGGCAGTACATTGGGGTATACAGAGAGCCACTATTCCGGGGATGAAAGCCGGAACATCAACAATCGTCATCCTGCCCATCTTACCATTCCCTTTGGCCTCAACTACCTGTTTGGTAAGGCCGACCGTGGTGGCCGGCTGGAGGTGGGCGTTGGCTTCACTTATGTAGATGGCGATGCCCTCTGGTTCGACAGCCGCACCACCAGCTCCGCGTGGCTGGCCTGCCCTTCGGTGGCCTACCGGCACTACTACTTTAATAATCATTTAATGTGGAAGGTGGGCTTTACGCCCATTGTATCTTTAACGGAATACGGCGGCTATCCTGTTCCCTGGGCCGAAGGGAGTATTGGTCTTGCTTTCTGATACGGCTACCCGTACAGTTCCTGGTGTATGGCTTTACGGTCGTACCCCATAGCCAGTATACGCTGCTTGGCTTCTTCAATCATATTTTTCCAGCCGCAAAGGAAAAAGTTGGCAGGGGGTTTTTCAGCCGCCAGCATTTCCTCGTAAATAGTATGTACATAACCCTTACGCCCGGTCCAGCCGGCGCTTTCTTCGCGGGATAGGGTGGGTATATAATAAAACCCCGGCAGCGCCGCCTGCAGCTGCTCCATTTCACCCGGGTATAACAGGTCTTTTATGTAACGGCTGCCGTAAATCAGGTAAATGTTCTTATGCGGAATGTTATGCTGGTGAATATAATACGCCATAGAGCGGAACGGCGCAATACCGGTACCGGTGCATATCAGGTACAGGTCTTTATCCAGTTCGGCCGGCAGCGTAAATACGCCCAGGGGCCCGCGCAGCAATAGCTCGCTGCCTTCCTTTATCTCGTTGAACAGGTAGGTGGTGCCGGCGCCGCCTTCCAGCAGCACAATCACCAGCTCTATTTCATTGCTGCCGTTGGGGTGCGATGCAATGGAATAGCTGCGCCAGCGTTTATGCTTGTTCTCGTGAATGGGCAGGTCAAGGGTAACAAATTGCCCGGGCTTAAAATCAAAAAGGTCCATATCCGGTATACGTATCCAGAAGCGGCGGGTATTGTAGGTTTCATCTACAATTTTGGTAACATAACCTTTATACCATTGCTCCGGCATATGGCGTTGTTTTATACTAAATGTAAGGAAAATAGCTGATAGTGTAATGCCTGTACGTGCGCCCTGGCGGCATATTAGCACGTGAACGCTGGGCTGTGGTCCATTTTTTTCTTATCTTTGCACCCTTCATGAATCTACAGGGTGTTTTACAGCTTTTTCAACGAGATACCCGCCTGCAGGAGCTGGTGAAGGGGCTACATATGCCCGCTCCGCAATATTTTCAGCTAACTGGCCTTACCGGCAGCTCCGTAAGCTTTCTGGCGGTAACCTCCTGGCAGCATATGGAAAATGCCAACCACCTTTTTATTTTAAACGATAAGGAAGAGGCAGCCTATTTTCATAACGACCTTGAGCAGCTGAGCCAGGCCCTGGATATTTTTTATTTCCCCGACTCTTTCAAAAAAACCGGCCAGTTCCAGGAGCTTAACAGCAGCCATAGCATGCTGCGTACAGAAGCGCTCATGAAATTTTCCGGCGGAGCTGTACGAAAAAAAATACTGGTTACCTATCCCGAAGCCCTGTGGGAAAAAGTAGCCGGTTCCGCCGCCTTTAATACCAACATGGTGCAGCTAAAGGTAGGCGATGTGCTGAAGGTAGATGAGCTGTTGGAAAAGCTGGTAAACTGGGGCTTTCACTACACCGATTTTGTATATGAACCTGGCCAGTACGCGGTACGCGGCGGTATTGTGGATATTTATTCCTTTGGTAATGATAAACCCTACCGCATAGAGCTGTTCGGGGAAGATATAGACTCCATCCGCCTGTTTGATCCCGAAAGCCAGCTGAGTGAGCGTAAGCTTAACCAGGTAACGCTGATTGCCAACATGGACACCCATGCGGTGGATCATCAGAAAACATCGCTTCCCGACTTTTTGCCGGAGAATACCGTTGTGTGGATGAAAGATCCGGGCTATGTGCAGGAAGTAGTGCAGCAAATGGAGCAGCGCCTGGGTGACTGGCTGCAAACCGGCAACAAGGTAAAGGTGGATGAAGATGAGGACATGACGCTGGCGGAGGATGATTTTGTAAAAGCATCCGTGCTCATGGAGCAGCTGCTGCAGCGCCACTGCATTGTGTTCGGTAACCGTCAGTGGTGGCAGGAAACCGGCCGGCCGGCAAAGGTGATTGCCTTTAGCACGCAGGAGCAGCCCGTGTTTAACCGGCAGTTTGAGCTGCTGATAAAAGACCTCGGCCGCCATAACAGTAACAACTACACGCTATTCATATTTGCAGATAATGCCCGCCAGCTGGAGCGGCTGCGCAGCATTTTTGAGGATCTTAAGGCGGAGTTTGTTTTTTATCCCATACCGGTGGCTATCAGCCACGGGTTTATTGATCATACCTTAAAACTGGTATGCTATACAGATCACCAGATATTCCAGCGCTACCACAAGTACAAGGTAAAGCAGGCTTATAACAAGAATAAGGCTATTACCATGAAAACCCTGCGGGAGCTGCAGGCAGGTGATTTTGTAACGCATATTGATCATGGGGTAGGCATGTACAGCGGCCTGCAGAAAATTGAAGTGGGCGGTAAAATGCAGGAAGCCATCCGCATTATTTACAAGAACAACGACCTGCTGTATGTGAACATTAACTCCCTGCACAAGATCAGTAAATACACCGGCAAGGAAGGGGTAGAGCCGCGCGTGAATAAGCTGGGCAGCGATGCCTGGGATAAGCTGAAAGAAAAGGCCAAAACACAGGTAAAGGATATAGCAAAAGACCTCATACGCCTGTATGCCGCACGTAAGGCGCAGCAGGGCTTTGCCCACTCGCCCGACACTTACCTGCAAACAGAGCTGGAAGCTTCTTTCATTTATGACGATACGCCGGACCAAAGCAAGGCCACTGCCGATGTGAAGCGCGATATGGAATCGCCCCATCCTATGGACCGCCTGGTGTGTGGCGATGTAGGTTTTGGTAAAACAGAAGTGGCGGTGCGCGCCGCCTTTAAAAGCCTGGTAGATGGTAAGCAGGCCGCTATACTGGTGCCCACCACCATACTGGCCTTTCAGCATTATAAAACATTTTCGGAGCGCCTGAAGGATTTCCCCTGCACGGTTGATTACCTGAACCGCTTTAAATCGGCCAAAGAAAAAAAGGAAACCCTGAAAAAGCTGGAGGAAGGGAAAATAGATATTATTGTAGGCACACATGCCCTGCTGAGCAAAGATGTGAAGTTTAAAGACCTGGGTGTGCTGATAGTGGATGAGGAGCAGAAGTTTGGCGTATCAGCCAAAGAAAAGCTGAAGCAGATAAAAGTGAATGTAGATACGCTTACTCTAACAGCTACGCCTATACCGCGCACGCTGCAGTTTTCCCTTATGGGTGCGCGCGACCTTTCCATTATTAATACGCCGCCGCCTAACCGCCAGGCAATTGAAACAGAAGTGCACGTATTTGACCACGACCTGATACGTGATGCCATTTACTTTGAAACAGAACGCGGCGGGCAGGTGTATTTTGTATATAACCGCGTGCACGGGCTGGGTGAAATGGCCACGCTCATACGCGGCCTTTGCCCCGACCTGGCCATAGCTACCGCGCATGGCCAAATGGAAGGCCATAAGCTGGAAGAGGTGATACTGGATTTTATTGACCGTAAATACGATGTACTGGTATGCACCAACATTGTAGAAAGCGGGGTAGATATTCCCAATGCCAATACCATCATCATTAATAACGCCCATCATTTTGGTTTAAGCGATCTGCACCAGCTGCGCGGGCGCGTGGGCCGCAGCAATAAAAAGGCGTTTTGCTACCTGCTGGCGCCGCCCATAAGCACCTTGCCGCCCGACAGCCGTAAACGCCTGCAAACGCTGGAGCAGCACAGTGAGCTTGGCAGCGGTTTCCAGATCTCTATGCGCGACCTGGACATACGCGGCGCCGGTAACCTGCTGGGCGCCGAGCAAAGCGGCTTTGTAGCGGAAATAGGTTTTGATATGTACCAGAAAATACTGGACGAAGCCATCCGCGAGCTGAAGCAAAACGAGTTCCGCGACCTGTTTAAGGAACAGCTGGAGCAGAAAAAGGATTTTGTAAGCGACTGTACCATTGATACCGACCTGGAAATACTGATACCCGACAGCTATGTGGAAAGCATCCAGGAACGTTTAAACCTGTACCAGGAGCTGGATAATATTACCCTGGAAGATAAGCTGAAGGAATTTACGGCCGGCCTGCAGGACCGCTTTGGACCTATGCCCCCGCCGGTAGCAGACCTGCTGACCATGATACGCTGCCGCTGGATGGCCATAGCCCTGGGCTTTGAAAAAATGATGCTGAAAGAAGAAACCCTGCGCTGTTACTTCATTAACAACCCGGACTCTCCTTACTTTGAATCTCCCACATTTAACCATATACTGAATTATGTGCAAACGCGCGTAAACAATGCCCGTTTAAGACAGGTAGGCAAAAACTTTATGCTGGTGGTAGAGCGCATCCGCTCTATGACAGACCTGTACAATTTCCTCAAAGCTATGGAAGACGCACGGCAATAACCCCCGCTGTAACATCCGGCCCGCTCATACGTTCCACTCTCCGTAGCATCAGCAAAAAAATTTTTATGCCCTTTATGGAATACCCCATAAAACCTGCATCATGCTGTTGTAAAAAGCAACATAATCTCTTAACACAAATACATGCATATGAAAAAGGTAATGTTATTATTAGCCGGATTATTGTTAACAGTAAGCACCTGGGCACAGCAAACAGATAATAAGCCTCCGGTACGGAAAATAGAGGTAAACGGCTCCGCGGAAATGGAGATCACCCCGGATGAAATTTACCTCAGTATTACGCTGAAAGAGTACTATCAATCCAGGAATAAAACCAATAAGGTAGATATTAGCACGCTGGAAAAACAGCTGCAGCAGGCGGTTGCCAATGCAGGTATTCCCAAAGAAAACCTGACCATTGAAAACGTGTTTGGTTATAACCCCGACTGGTGGCGTGGTAAAAAGAAGAACGATCCTGATTTCCTGGCAGAAAAGAAATATCGCTTAAAGCTTAACAGGCTGGATAAAACCAATATTATACTGGCTGCAGTAGATGAGGAGGGCATTTCCAGCGTAAATATTGCCTCCTTTACGCACAGCAAAATGGAAGCGTACCGCCGTGAAGTAAAAATGAAAGCCATACAGGCTGCAAAAGCAAAAGCTGCTTACCTGTTAGGCGCTATTGATGAAAATATTGGCAACGTGCTGGAAGTACAGGATATTAATACCGATAACTACAGTGATGATATAAGACCATACCAGGTGAATACATATATGGCAAAGGCGCGGGTGGCCAATGAAGCTGCTGTAAGCGATATAGATTTTAAAACCATTAAGATCCGGGCAGAGGTGAGAACAGTGTTTGCCATTAAATAACCGGTATTTTCTGAGCAATGTATGCCATGCTGTGCCTTACAGCATGGCATTGTTTTGGTACAAAAATAAGCGTCACCAAAACGTTATGTTATGCGTAGTCAGATAAAACTCGGAGATCATACAGTTGAGTCCACTGTTTTGTTAAAAGGTATTGGACTGGGCATTGCAATTGCTGCCGGCGTATTAGGATGGATGTGGAAAAAACGGCAGTCCCGCAGCTTATACATACGTACTCATAGCAACGATAATCATCACGTATTTAAAAAAATGGGACGCAGATGGCCACAGGCAATGCCTGTTAAGTAATTAAAAAGCCCCGCCTGGAAAGGCGGGGCATGCCGATGGAAAAAGATTTCAAAAAAAACGATGATTTAATCAATATTGACTTTAAAAGTCCCGTCCGTTAATGGCTTTTCTGTTTCACCATCTTTTATTAAAGTGCCGTGAAAAGTACCTTCGGCACGTTCACTATTAATGCTTGTAATTTCAACGTCTATTGCGGTTCCTATATAACCAGCCTCTGTAGAGTCCAGCACAGGCATCAGCGCTGCAGCTGCTCCGCCATAAGTGCCAACCGGCATTTCACCATCAGGGGAGGTGATCATTAGCTGCATATGCTCTTTAAAATTATTGGTGACACCATCAATTACCAGTGTTTTTTTGCCGGTAATCACGGTATCTGTATAAAAAGCAGAGGTGCCGCTGGACACATATTGCTTACCATCAAACGTAAAGGAAAATACCGATGCCGGTTGATCTTCTTTCTTGTCACACGCGCTGAAAATCATTGCAACAACCACTAGCATGGCTGCCACTTGGAATAATTTCATAGGTATAGGTTTATCGCTTTCGGTATAGGTATAAATCTGACTGCAAGATAGGAAGAAATGCAATAAATTATATAAATAATCTATAAGTTTTTTTAGTAAAATAATGGTTTTTCATATAGTTTTTTGATAATCAACAAACTGCCTTTGCTAAATTGATTTAGGTTTTTTATTTCTCCTAAAATAGCTATCTGTAGGGGATTATAACTGATGAGTTTGCATAACTGGCTGTTGCTGTACCGGTTATGGCATTTAGCTGAAGCGGTAATATAAAGCAGGCTTGTAAAAGCACAAACCCCGGGTAGCTGCCCGGGGTTTGTTTATAACGTTAAAAACTATACGTATTAAGCGTCAATTTTAGCGTATTTGGCGTGGGACTCAATAAATTCCCTGCGCGGCGGTACTTCATCCCCCATCAGCATGCTGAATACGCGGTCTGCTTCTGCAGCGCTTTCAATAGTTACCTGCTTCAGGGTACGGTTGTCGGGGTTCAGGGTAGTTTCCCACAGCTGCTCTGCGTTCATTTCACCCAAACCTTTATAACGCTGTATCATAACGCTGTCTTCCTTGCCTTCGCCGGCTATGCGGGCTACCGCAGCTTTACGCTGCTCTTCCGTCCACGCATATTCCTGTTCCTTGCCTTTCTTTACCAGGTATAAAGGCGGTTGCGCAATGTATACATAACCTTGCTCTACCAGTGCTTTCATATACCGGAATACGAATGTAAGTATCAGGGTGGCAATGTGGCTGCCGTCTACGTCGGCATCCGTCATGATGATCAGTTTGTGATACCGCAGCTTGGAAAGGTTCAGCGCTTTATCATCTTCTTCTGTACCAATGGTTACACCCAGCGCGGTAAATATATTCTTGATCTCTTCGTTCTCATAAATCTTGTGCTCCATGGCTTTTTCCACGTTCAGGATTTTACCCCTTAACGGTAATATAGCCTGGAAAGCGCGGTTGCGGCCCTGCTTGGCAGTACCACCCGCGGAGTCACCTTCCACCAGGTACAGCTCACATTTTTCAGGATCGTTTTCAGAGCAGTCGGCCAGCTTACCGGGTAAGCCGCTGCCGGTTAATACGCTTTTGCGCTGCACCAGCTGCCGGGCTTTACGCGCAGCTTCGCGGGCCTGCGCAGCCAGTACTACTTTGTTAATGACTACTTTGGCTTCCCGCGGGTGCTCTTCCAGGTAAGCGTTCAGCACATCAGCTACGGCACTGTCCACCACACCCATTACATCGGAGTTACCCAGCTTGGTTTTGGTTTGGCCTTCAAACTGCGGCTCCGGTACTTTTACGCTTACAATGGCGCTCAGCCCTTCACGGAAGTCATCGCCGGTTACCTCTATCTTCGATTTTTCAAACAGCTTGTTCTTATCGCCATAGCTTTTGAACACGCGGGTAATGGCGCGGCGGAAGCCGGCTACATGTGTACCGCCTTCTATAGTATTAATGTTATTAACGTAAGAGAAAATGTTTTCGCTGAAAGAGTCGTTATACTGCAGCGCTACTTCTACTGCTACGTTAGATGCGGCATCGTGCGCTTCTATAAATATAGGTGCAGGCATCAGCGAGTTGCGGCGGCCGTTGCGGTCCAGCATTTGCACAAATTCCAGGATACCGCCTTCACTATAAAAAGTTTCGCTGAGGCTATTGCCGGCATCGTCTTTTTCGCGATCATCTATCAGCTCAATCTTTATTTTCCGGTTCAGGTAGGCCAGCTCACGCAGGCGCCCGGCCAGTATTTCACGGTTGTAAGTGGTTTCCTTGAAAATTTCATTGTCGGGCTTAAAGTGCACAATGGTGCCGGTATCATCGGACGGCCCTATTTCACGCACCGCATACTGCGGCACGCCGCGGTGATACTCCTGCTCAAATATTTTTCCATCGCGGTACACGGTTACATGCAGCATCGTGCTTAATGCGTTTACGCAGCTTACACCTACCCCGTGCAAACCGCCCGATACCTTATAGGTGTTTTTATCAAACTTACCGCCGGCGTGTAACACGGTCATTACCACCTCCAGCGCAGAACGGCCTTCTTTGGTATTCATGCCTGTAGGAATGCCGCGCCCATCATCCTTTACGCGGATGGAATTATCTTCGCAAATAGTAACCTCTATATTCTTACAAAAGCCGGCCAGCGCTTCATCTATGGCATTATCTACTACTTCATACACCAGGTGGTGCAACCCCTTTACGCCAATATCGCCTATGTACATGGCCGGGCGCTTGCGCACGGCTTCCAAACCTTCTAATACCTGAATACTATCGGCATCATAGCTGTTAGTGGCGGCAATTACTTGGGCTAATTCTTCGCTCATATCTTGATGTAAAAATGCTAATTGATTAATTGTGTCGTGAATTGTGCAAATATACGGAAAATGAGCCTTATTTCAATAAAAAACAGGCGGTTTTTAGGCGGTATGGATGCCTTTTTGGGGTGCGGATTAACAGCAGCATTAAATGTGTGAATAGATAGTGTACAACTAAAATACCTATCCGGGTGAAATATCGGATTTTTCGGTTATTAAACCGGGTATGCGCATTTCGTTTTTTTACAGCTTAATGTTGGCGGCAATAGCTGTTTCTTTTATCCCGGTAAAAAGGGTTTTCCAAACCAGGTTAAAGAACGACTTTTTTGGATCGCGCGTGTACTGGGTATGCACCACCTTAACCTTGCCATCACCTGGCGGGTTGCTGTCATTTATGGCAAGCACATTGGCAAACAGGCTCATTAAACCTTTCCGCTTCAGCTGGTGCGTATCATCATCTTTTTTGAGGATGTTGATCTTCAAATGATCATATATAAACTTCACCTGCCCCGTAGCTGCCCGCTCGTTACCCTCCATGCTGAAGGTAAGGTCATGTATGGCGGCCGATTTTATCTCTACCAGCGCCAGCGGCCGCGTTACCGGTGTTAGCTGCCGTCCGTCCATATTTTTTAATTGTCCGGTAATGGCAAAGCGGCCGGTGGTATCGCCCAGGAAAAAGTCAAACCGCGCCCGCAACTTGCCCGTTTGCATAAACAGCGCATCCATATCGGCCACCAGGTGCTTATTTTTTGCTATCATCGTATCTATATTGGTAATATTCCTGAAAACACCATGCACATTTCTGAACAGCAGCGTGCCCGTTTCCTGTGATTTAGGGTTTACCTCTGCATAGGAAAGCTGCACTTTTTTACCCACCAGCGTATCTACATACACGGGTACCGGCAGTTTTAGCAGCAGCTGGTGCGGAAACTGTCCCAGGCGGGTGCCGGGCGCAGTTGGCAGGCTGCGGTTATGGTAAATGGCTATGCTGCCGTTCCCTATCTCCACATGCTGCGCCCATAGCTGCTGCTCCTGCAGCAGGGCCTGGGGCTGCAGCTCCTGCACAAGAATATCGTTCAGCTGCACATCATAGCGGTCGCGCTGGTAGCGCACTTTCCGGTCAAATGCAGCCTTGTTGTAACGCGGCTCCACCTGGAACTGTCCCAGGTGCAGCGTTCGTTCCGCGGCATTATAGCTTACATCCCGTACAATCATCCAGTACAGGCTGTCCCTGGTGCGGTGCCGGTACGCCTTCAGGTGCAGCTCGTAGTTACGCGCATACAGGAACCGGGAGGGATCTTCTATAGCTACAGAGTCTATAAGCAGGTCTTTTACGTGTATACTTAGCCGGTGCAGCTGGGTAATAATTAAACCGCTGTCTTTTTTCACATACGTGTATTTCAGGTTAGTGCTGTCCAGCTTCAATGCGCCTATGGACAAGGACTTAATGTGGCGCGACAGGTTTTCGTATGCAGACCGGTGCCGGCTGGTATCTATATTCCGGGTGTTTTGCTCCAGCACAATGCTGGGCTTTTCCAGCACCAGCGATCCCGCGCTTAATTCCTTTTTTATAAAATAGCGCCAGGCTTTGAAGAACTGAACCGACACCCGGTTGGCGCTAAAGGCATATAACATGGCAGGGGCCTTTTGCTGCTGCTGCAAACGGTGATATACCGCCGTATCTCTTACCAGGCTTACACTGTCAATCGTAAGGCTGCCGCTCAGTATATTCAGCCTTACCTGCTTATAATTAAGAATATACAGGCTGTCAGACATTTCCGTAGTGTACTCCTTTAACTGGCTGCGTAGCTGGTTGCTCCAGTGCCGGCTAAGGTATAAACCAGTGCCTATCACTACTAACACTAACGCCCCTATGATAATGAGGAATATTTTTAAAAATTTTTGCAGGCCGGCGGATTTCTTCATGTCATTAAAGATGCTAAATCTATACCAATAGCATTTATTATAACCGGTAAAGACCGGCCGGGTATTTTATTCCACAACTATCACTCTATTGTCATTGTTCCCGGGCTAATTTGTTAAATAAACGTGAATACCTAAATTTGTGAGGTTTTTACTTACAGTTAATTGGAGATGAAGGAGCTACAGGACATATTATCACTGGCCATTCCGCAGCCCGCCATGAGCGACCAGCTGCAATTGGCAGAAGAGGACATTATCAATGTGCCTGATTGCCTTGATTTTACCCTGCAGCGCTTCACTTACGATAAACCCCTGCCGGTAGAGGATGTGGCAATGGTAGTGTACCAGCCGGCCAAAAGAGGCCAGTCCGCCGCCGTGGAGCTGCGCTACTGCGTAGCCGGTAACCGGTACTGCCAAAACCCCGCCTGTACGGACCAGCTGTGTGTGAAAGGCCAGCATAGCGACTGCCATGATAAAGTAGCGTCGGTAGATATGATTACCGTGCGTTTTCAGCCCGCTTTTATACAATCCCTTCAGAAAGGCGCCACCAACACCACCTTATTTGAATTACAATCCCGTAAGCCTTTTGTAAAAACCATACAGCCCTGCACCCGGTCTAAAAACGTGCTGGAGCAGATGGTGCATCATAACTACGAAGGGGTGCTGAAGCATATTTTCCTGCAAAGCAAGGCGCTGGAGCTGCTGTTGTTCAGCTCCGACCAGTTTATGCAAAATGATACGGAGGAGCGCTATGGCTGCCGTTTTCTTACCCAGATGGAAGACCGGGAAAAGATTGAAAAGGCCCGGAGCATTCTGCTGGAGCAGCTGGATGCGCCCATTACTATCCGCGACCTGGCCCGCCGGGTTGCCATGAATGAGTGCTACCTGAAAAAAGGCTTTAAGGCCATGTATGGCACTACTATTTATGATTATTTTCAGAAAGAGCGCATGGAAAAGGCCCGGGGCCTGCTGTATGAAAAAGGCATGTCTGTTTCCGATGTAGCTATTCTCATGGGCTATTCCTGTATTTCCCACTTTTCTACTGCCTTTAAAAAGCACACCGGTTTAAAACCCTGCGAGCTGCTGCTGCGCTAAGCCGCGAATAGTGTTTATCCAGGTGCCTTTATCCCCTGCGATCTATATCTGTGCTGCACTTAGGTTTTAGCTTTAATGCGAAGATCTTGTCCTAAATGCCGCTGTAGTTACGTTCACCGTTAGATTACATTTTACGTTTTTACAGCGCCTCCGGCAAACCAAATGGCCCTGTAGTTATACCTGTTTTACGTTTATGCCCGCCGGGAAACCATAAAATGCCGTTGTAAAGGGCAAGCATTTCACACCGTTCCAAGCTTTTCCCTTTTCGATCATTTCTTTTCCCGATCTCGTAAGCTCATCCACATAATTTGGCGTTTCTTTGTATCACGATCGGCAGATATCTATCCCGATTTTATAAGCTTCCTTATCAGATTTGACCATTGGAGGGAGACTTACCAGGCAATAAGTGAGTAAAGCCATACATTCTTGCACATTATCAAACACCATTGACCTTAGTGCATATTGCCGGTGAGTTTCCCGCCATCATACAAAAAAGCCACCGTCTAATACAACGGTGGCTTTTTGTATATACAACACATTTGACCTAACCTGGTTGTAAAACAATTGCCTGCAGCGTACAGGTTTCGTATATATAACGGATTTGATAAGTGGAGGACGTTGCCTCACAGCTCTTAATGCCCATCTGTGGCTTTTAGACCGGCTTTCCGGCATAGTGCTTTTACAATGGCTGGCACGGCTTTCTCCTCACCTGGCGCGGGAAAACCAAATGGTTCCGCTGCCTTTGCGGCTTACGCACATAATATTCCCGCGCTGAGCGCCGGAAGGCAGCTGCCATTGCTGCAAAAAAACTGCTATTACCGCATAAAAAAGAAAACCCCGCCCAAAAGAGCAGGGTCTGTCCTATTTATCCCTATACCTATGAAATACTATTGAATACTGTAGTTATTCTGTAACGGTACCGGCTTCATTAATCAAAACCGACTTTTCTGTACCATTATCCTGAATATTCACTTTATAGTAAGCAGCTACATCTGCTCTTTCTATCTTCCAGCCATCTTTTAAAACGGCGGTCGGATATTTTTCTTTTAAAGTTGTGGTTACGGATTCCGGCAGCTGATCTGCCTTGTATTCACTGCGGGTAGCTATCCAGTTTCCGTTTGCCGAATATTCTGCGGCTGTTTTTATGTCGTCTTTGGAAAAATTGGCTGTCCAGTTGCCTGAACTACCTTTACTCCATTTAGCATTTGTAATGCCTGCAAAATTTTGTTCAAAAGCGCCCTTTACGGGTTCCGGAGCAACTACTGTCTTTGTAACAGTATGCTTACTCTTTTTTGCAGTCTTGTGTTGAGCAAAAGCTATGCCGGAAGTGAACAATGTAGCACAAAAAAATAACATCAACTTTTTCATATAAACGATATGGTTTGTCCGTTGGGTTAAGGTTTTGAACTTATTTTTCTTCCAGGCTTCTGAGCTAAAACGGTGCCAAAAAAGCAAATGTATTGGTTCCGAGTGTAAAAATAGTAAAAAAATTAAAAAAACACACACTTATCTACTCTTTTTAACCCTTTTTACGATTTTGGTCCCGCCCTATTTCGTAACTTTGCACAATTTTAATTACCGATTCGACTTAATAACGCTCAAAAGGCGGAAAATGTTTTATGGCCAGTCAATATCAGGAATATAATCAGCTGAATTTACCGCAAATAGGAAAGGACATACTACAGCAATGGGAGGCCGGGCAGGCATTTGAAAAAAGTGTAACACTACGGGAAGGCGCCACCCCCTTTGTATTTTATGAAGGACCGCCCAGCGCCAACGGTATGCCTGGTATTCACCACGTAATTTCACGTACCTTAAAAGATCTCGTGTGCCGCTATAAAACCATGCGCGGCTACCAGGTTAAACGTAAGGGCGGCTGGGACACCCACGGCCTGCCTGTAGAGCTGGGCGTGGAAAAAAGCCTGGGCATTACAAAAGAAGATATCGGTAAGAAAATATCCATCGCAGAATATAACGATACCTGCCGCCGGGAGGTATTGAAGTATAAAGATAAATGGGACGAGCTCACCCAGAAAATGGGCTACTGGGTTGATTTACAGCATCCCTATGTAACTTTTGAGAACAATTATATCGAAAGCCTGTGGTGGTGCCTGCAGCAGCTGTATAATAAAGGCTACCTGTATAAAAGCGTAAGCATACAGCCCTACTCGCCCGCTGCCGGTACCGGTTTAAGCTCCGCGGAGCTGAACCAGCCCGGCTGCTACAAACCGGTAAAAGATACCACGGTAGTGGCCATGTTCAAGGCTGTTGAAGGGGAGCGCTCCCGCTTTCTGTTTGAAACAGCGGGCACCGACCAGGTGTTTTTCCTGGCGTGGACCACCACGCCCTGGACGTTACCCTCCAACCTGGGCCTTACGGTAGGCGCTAATATAGAATATGCGCTGGTGCGCACCTTTAACCCTTACACCCACCTGCCGGTATGCGTAATATTGGCCAAGGACCTGGTAGACCGCTATTTCAAAAAAGAGGGGGAAGACGGCGATTTTGCCGCTTATAAAGAAGGAGATAAAGTAATTCCCTGGCAGATATTGTCTGTTTTCCGCGGCAGCCAGCTGGAAAATATCCGCTATGAGCAGCTGCTGCCTTACGTTCAGCCTGAGGAGGGAGATCCTTTCCGCGTGCTGATAGGCGATTTTGTAACCACGGAAGATGGTACCGGCATTGTGCATACCGCCCCTGCTTTTGGTGCAGATGATAACCGCGTAGGTAAAAAATATGGCATCGGCATACTTACACTTGTAGACCGACAGGGGAAATTTTTGGACACTGTGGGTGAGTTCGCTGGACGATATGTGAAAAATTACAAAGATGATCCACAGTACAAAGATGTAGATGTTGACATTGCTGTAAAGCTCAAAAAAGAAAACCGGGCTTTCCGGGTTGAAAAATACGAGCACAGCTACCCGCATTGCTGGCGTACCGATAAGCCGGTGCTGTACTACCCGCTGGATGCCTGGTTCATTAAAACCACGGCGCTGAAAGACAGGATGGTAGCGCTGAACAACACCATTAACTGGAAGCCGGCATTTACCGGCACCGGCCGTTTTGGCAACTGGCTGGAAAATATGGTCGACTGGAACCTGAGCCGTAGCCGCTTTTGGGGTACCCCGCTGCCGATATGGCGTACTGAGGATGGCACTGAGGAAAGGTGCATAGGTAGTGTTGCTGAGTTGAACGAAGCCATCAGAAAGGCCAATGAGGTGCTGGGCGGAGATGTAAATAAGAACTACCTGCACGAAGGCATCCTGGACCTACACAAGCCTTATGTAGATGATATCATACTGGTGAGCGACAGCGGCAAACCCATGCGTCGTGAGCCGGACCTGGTAGATGTGTGGTTTGACAGCGGCGCCATGCCGTATGCACAATGGCACTATCCCTTTGAAAACCACGATGTTTTCAATAAAAACTTCCCTGCCGATTTTATTTGTGAAGGGGTAGATCAAACCCGCGGCTGGTTTTATACCCTGCATGTGCTGGGTGTCATGTTGTTTGACAGCGTGGCCTATAAAACAGTCGTATCTAATGGTTTGGTGCTGGATAAGAACGGGGTGAAAATGAGTAAGCGCCTGGGCAATATAATAGATCCCTTTAAAACCATAGAGGAGCTGGGCGCCGATGCTACCCGCTGGTACCTGGTTACCAACGCCTCCCCCTGGGATAGCATGAAGTTTGATGTAGATGGAATACGGGAAGTGCAGCGTAAGCTGTTCTCCACCCTGTACAATACCTATAACTTCTTTGCAATGTATGCCAACCTGGATAATTTCTCGTTCAAAGAAGCATATATTCCATTAGAGCAGCGGCCGGAAATAGACCGCTGGATTATTTCACTCCTGAATACCCTGGTAAAAGAGGTAACTGCTTACCTGGACGATTATGAACCTACCCAGGCAGGCCGTATTATACAGGAATTTGTGGATGAGCATTTAAGTAACTGGTATGTGCGCTTATGCCGCCGCCGTTTCTGGAAAGGGGAGTATGAGCATGATAAAATATCGGCCTATCAAACCCTGTACGAGTGCCTGGAAAAGATATCCCAGCTGATGGCGCCGGTATCGCCGTTCTTTGCAGATTGGTTATTTGGCAACCTGAACAAGGTAGGCCGGCGACATGCAGCCGCCTCTGTGCACCATACTGATTTTCCGGCACCTGTAACAGCAGCAATAGACAGCGAGCTGGAAGAAAGGATGCAGCTGGCGCAGGATATATCATCTCTGGTATTATCCTTGCGTAAGAAGGTGAACATTAAGGTAAGGCAGCCCCTGCAGAAGATATTAATACCGGTGCTGAACCCTCATATGCAGGTGCAGATAGAAAAAGTGGAGCATCTGATAAAAAGTGAGGTGAATGTAAAAGGTATTGACTATCTTACGGAAACAGAAGGCTTCATCAAGAAAAAGATTAAGCCGAACTATAAGGCGCTGGGTAGCAAGATGGGAGCAAAAATGAAAGCAGTAGCAGGCGCTATCAATGCTTTCACGGATGCAGATATAGCAACACTGGAGCGTGAAGGGGCTTACAACCTGCTGATAGACGGGGAACCGCTATCGTTACAGCTTTCCGATGTAGAGATCATTTCCGAAGATATTCCAGGGTGGACTGTTGCAAACAAAGGTGCATTAACCGTTGCACTGGATATTACCATTACACCACAGCTGCAGGATGAAGGTCATGCCCGGGAACTGGTAAACCGCATACAAAAAATCCGGAAGGATAGCGGTTTTGAATTAACGGACCGTATTATGGTAAAAGTGGCAGCAGCAGAAACGCTGAAGTCGGCGATTATTCACTATAATGACTATATTTGCACGGAAATTTTGGCAGATAGCTTGGAATTAGTGCCGCAATTACAAGATGGTACCGAAATAGAGGTGAATGACCTTAAATTCAATGTATTAGTTAACAAAAAAAGCTAATCCCATGGCAACAAAGAAGAAGGTTGCTAGCAAAAAGACCCAAAAAGCAGCTCCGGCCAAGAAACCGGCAGCAGTAGCAAAAAAAGCAACTGCTGTGAAAAAGGCTGCTGCCAAACCGGCGGCTGCGAAAAAGGCAGCACCGGCGCCAAAGAAAGCAACTGCAAAAAAGGCAGCGCCTAAGGTAGCCGTTAAACCGGCTAAGCCGGCTGCTGCAAAAGCCGTGGTGAAAAAGGCGCCCGTTCCAAAAGCGGCCACTACCAGGAAAACTGCCGTCACCAAAACAACCGCCGCACCCCCGGCCAAACAGATTGTCAAAAAAACAACGGCTCCTGTTGTAAAGACCGTTGCAAAGAAGGTTCCTGCTGAAAAGCAGAAGGTGGTAACCAAAAGCGTTTCCGCTGAAAGAGAAAGCGAAGTAGTAAAACCATTGATTTCAAAGCAAGAAGAAAAAGAAGTTATAATGCCAGTAAAGAAATCAGATAAGGAAAAAGAAACCGGTAAAAAAGCAGCAGCGGAAAAAACCGAGAAAACCGAAAAGGTTGAAAAGGTAGAAAAAACGCCTGCACCGGCTAAATCGGAAAAACCGGAAAGAGCCGAGAAAAGAGGCTCTAAATCGGCTACCACGCTGGTTTCCTACCAGCCAGAGTTCACTAAGTCCGTACTGGACCAGCCCGAAACCCCTTCCGGCCCGGTATTCCGCTACAGCGATGCCGACCTGCAGGAGTTTAAGGACCTGATCATGAAAAAGCTGGAGGCAGCAAAAAAAGAACTGGTTTACCTGCAAGGCCTTATTACCCGTAAGGACGAAGCCGGTACAGATGATACTGAGAACAAATACATGAGCATGGAAGATGGCAGCGGCTCCCAGGAAAGAGAGCAGCTGAACCAGATGGCCAGCCGTCAGATACAGTTCATTGATCACCTGGAAAAAGCCCTGGTACGTATTGAGAACAAGACCTATGGTATTTGCCGTGTTACCGGTAAGCTGATAGACAAAGCCCGCCTGCGTGCGGTGCCGCATGCTACATTAAGCATTGAAGCCAAATTGGCTAAAAGCAAGTAGTATAATTAATAATTAATAGAGAATAATTAATAATAAGAAGGCGCTGGTGCTTTAAAACACCAGCGCCTTTTTTGTTTGCGGTTAAATGTTATTTATAACTAAACAATAAAGGGAAGTGCTGTTTATACAACACTTCCCTTTATTATTATTTCTTTATGCTTAATTATTTAACTGCCCGGCCATTTGAGGTACTCTCTATACCTGAAGCCACACTACATTTATTATTAATTCTTCATTCTTAATTATTAATTAATTCCTCATTCTTTTTCAGCTGCCGGGTTGCCAGGTACACCAGGCTGGCACCTGCCAGCGCCACCAGGCCGCCAATGCCAATGCGGCGAACCTGCTTTTTACTGATGGGGGGCAGCTTTAACCGGAACTTTTCCGGGCTGGCTTGGGCTATGCTCAGCAGGGGCAGCATATAGGGGCCGGGAATAATTTTATCAGCTACTTTTTCAATGTATGCAATGCGCGAGTCAAAGGCCACACCTATGCCCGCTTCCTTCAGCAGGTCAGATCCATCTGCGCCGCTGCCCACATAAATAATATTCTGCGGCATTACATGGTACTTGTCTGCTATATAAGATAAAATATGCCGCTTGTTATAGTGCGGCAGCGCATCCTGCCCTTCTTCATTATGCTGCAGGAAATATTCGGGAATGGTAAGCTCGCCGGTAGCCACGCTGTCATACAGGTGCAGGCGGTTGGCAAACACAAAGTCCATTCCCAGCTTGTTCTTGATATGGCGGGCCACGCATTCAAAACCATCGGTCACAAGGCCGCAGGCATATCCTCTTTTCTTCAGCTCTGTTACTACCGATTTAATATCCGGCACAACATCTATGGCGTCTGCAACTTCCAGCAGCTCTGCCAGGTTACGGTCGCGGAACAGGGAGGCGGTGTGTTCCAGTATGGTTATGGGATCGCTGTAGTGTTCCTGTATTTGCTGTAATGATACTTCACAGTCGAATGCGGCAGCGGCCAGCTCCATATAATCTTCGGTAAACACGGCCTCATCCAGGTTAAAGATCACCATTTTGTGCAGCTTGTCAATCGACTCGAGAATGGAGTATTCCATCTGCTCCCGTATCAGGTTAATATTACCCAGGGTTTCCAGGTTCTCCTGCGGCAGGTTCATATGTTCGGCCTTGTGCAGAATGGTGCGGGAAACTTCGCGCGACATTTTACTGAGCTGCTCCCAGGTTTGCATGGCATTTTCCACTTTTCCTATATTCACTTCCGTTATACGGGCGCCCAGCACATGCATATCTATAAGCAAGCCAATATCTACCCCGTAATCGTTCTCGAACTGCACGCGCGACAGGAAGGATTTATGCCCGGCTATCATACCGCTCAGCGGCTGCTGAAAATGCGCCAGGTCCGGGAACAAAATGCTCAGCAGCGGTTTAGCTACCAGCTGTGTAACCCGGCCGGCCTGCCGCTGAAAATAAGACTTCACAAAATCCGCTTCATCATTTACAATCGGATCGGTCAGTAACTCCACAATATTATCCGGGTAGGTGAGAATGTCCCCATCTACATATACTACAATATCATATTTTGCCGCCATCAGCCCTTCCCGCATAGAGATGCCTTTGCCGCGCTGGCTGCTGGTGATTACCCGTACGCCCTCTTTCATGGCTTCCTCCACTGTATTATCCCGGCTGTTATCATCCACTATAATGATCTCGACCTTACGCGCGGTTTTTTTCACCGTTCTGATCACCTGCCGTACTGTAGCCCCTTCGTTTAAAACTGGAATAACGATTGAAATCATAGGGAACGCTTTAATTGTTATGGGTGAAAAATAAAGTGTCCTGGAAAAACAAATAGTAATGGCATATTGCGCCGTTCACCTGGCTCAAAAATGGTACCAACAGAAGCTGTGTCTGACAGAAGGGAAGTTACTTAAATTCCTGCATTTCAACGAGCCGTTTATATATGCCGTTCAATGCAATTAATTCATCATGCGTACCACGTTCTTTTATTTCTCCTTTATCCAGCACTACGATTTCATGTGCATGCTGAATTGTAGAAAGGCGGTGTGCAATTACCACTGTAGTGCGGTTTTCCATTAACTTATCCAGCGCTTCCTGCACCAGTTTTTCTGACTCGGTGTCCAGCGCGCTGGTAGCTTCGTCTAAAATTAATATAGGCGGGTTCTTGAAAATGGCCCTGGCAATAGTAAGGCGCTGCCGCTGTCCGCCGCTCAGCTTCATACCACGGTCGCCAATGCTGGTATTGTAGCCGTCATCCAGCTGTATAATAAATTCATGCGCATTGGCAATTTTGGCAGCCTGTATTACAGCCTCTCTGTCGGCATCGGGCTGGCCAAAAGCAATGTTGTTAAACACTGTGTCGTTGAACAGGATGGCTTCCTGCGACACCATACCCATAAGGCTGCGCACACCTTTCATTTGCAGGTTGCGTATATCCTGCCCGTCAATACAAATGCTGCCAGCCGTTACATCGTAAAAGCGCGGCAGCAGATCGGCCATGGTTGATTTGCCGGCGCCGCTTTTACCTACCAGGGCTATCATTTTACCCTTTTGAATAGTAAGGTTAATGTTGCGCAGCACATCCTGCTGCTCGTAGCGGAAGGTAACATTGTTATACGCTATCTCTTTTTCAAAACTACGTATAGGCATTGCGTTAGGGCTGTCCTCTATGGTAACCGGTACGTCCAGTATGCGCAGCACGCGCTCCCCCGCAGCCAGTCCGCGTGGCATTACCGCAAAAGCATTGGCAATGTTTTTAGCCGGAGCCAGTATCTGGAAATACAGGGCAATGTAGGCAATAAAGGCCGATGCTGTCAGCTGGCCGCGTCCCATCAGTATCAGGTTGCCTGCGTAAACCATAATAATAATGATCACCAGCACGCCCATTGTTTCAGACAGCGGAGAGGCCAGCTCCCGCTGGTTTTGTATAGCCTTTACTGTACTGGCGTAATCGCCGTTTTCTTTTCCGAACTTTTTGCGCATAAAGCCTTCCGCGTTAAACGCTTTAATAATACGGATGCCGGACAGGGTTTCTTCTGCTGTATTCAGTATTTTGCCCAGCAGGCTTTGGCTTATCACTGCCTTTTTTTTCAGCCGTCCCGTGATCGTGGATATAAGGTACCCTGAAATGGGAAATACCAGCAACGTGAACAAGGTAAGCTGTTTGGAGATTACGAACAGTGTAATGAAGGTGGCAATTACCTGCAGCGGATCCCTGAAAATAGTTTGCAGGGAGGTAACAACAGACGCTTCTACCTCTACCACATCGCTGCTGATGGTAGACAGCAGATCGCCTTTACGCTCCTGCTGGAAAAAGCGCAGCGACTGCGTGCTGAACTGCGCATACAGCTTTTCACGCATTCTCATTACAATGGTTACACGCATACGCGTTAGCACCTTTTGCCCCATGAAACCAAAAAAGTTTTTGAGCAGCACGGCTACCAGCACCATCAGGCACACATATACCAGCACGCCAAACGTGTCGTAGGAAGCCTTATAGTAGGTAAGGTAGTAGTTAAATACATCCTTAATATAACCGGCAGAAAGGGAAAAGGCCGGTAAATGTGTAACCACTGCCTGCTTGCCCGTAGCAAACAGTGCATCCATTAAAGGCATTACCAGTGTAAAGCTGAACAGGCTGAAAATTGTATAAAGAAAAATATATATTATATATTCCGGTACATAATGGTGGTACGGCCGGGATAATTGCAGTAAGCGAAAGAATGTTTTCATCCGTTAATAATTGTTCTTTTTACAGGCAGCACGGAACCGGGATAATACCTGTGGCATTACCTGCCGGTTTCACGTATCTTTGCCATAGCAGAATAAGTGCGCAAGTTACTATATTATATGGTTGTATTGTATGCAGCCATACAACCGAACAACTTTACATTATGCAGGAAACTAAAAGGCAGAAGCAAGTAGGACAGTTATTGCAAAAAGAGCTGAGCGATATTTTTCAACGGATGGGCTATAACGTTACTGAAGGAGGCATGATCTCCATTTCAGCCGTACGTGTTACGCCCGATCTGCTGGAGGCCAGGGTATACCTGAGCATGTTCCAGATAAAAGATGCGGCCGACATGCTGGAGCGCATTAAGGAAAGGGGCTGGGAAATACGGAAAGAGCTGGGCCTGCGCGTAGGCAAGCAGCTGCGCCGGGTGCCGGAGCTTACCTTTTTCCTGGATGATACCCTGGATTATGTGTTCCGGATGGAAGAGCTGTTTAAGAAGATCAGGGAAGACGATGCCGGCAAAGAAAATAAGTAATCCTATTTAAATACGCCGGCACCAAGGCTGTAAAGCCCGTGCGGCGCTTATACAGCATAAACTGGTGAAATGATCTGGCAATTTGCTTCGCGGTACTTCAGGGCCAAAAAATCAACAAATGCTATTAATATTATAGCATGGGTAAGCGTATTAGCCATTGGCGTAGGCGCCGGTGCGCTGGTTGTTATCCTCAGCGTGTTCAACGGCTTTGAAGGCCTGGTGAAATCCCTGTACTCCTCTTTTTACCCCTCCGTTAAAGTAAGCCCGGTTACCGGTAAAACCATTACGCTTAGCAACGCGCAGCTAAAACAAATAGCTGCTGTAAAAGGCGTGGCGCACTTTTCAGAAGTGGTGGAGGAAAAAGCCGTGATGCAGTTTGGCGAAGAAAAAACCATTGCCACTATAAAGGGCGTTGATAGCCATTATAATGAAGTAACCAGGGTAAAAGACAATGTAGTACGCGGCCACTTTGATACCGGCGATGAAAACGCCTACCACGCGGTGCTGGGCATTGAGCTGGAAAGCGCGCTGGGGGTGGATGTAGAGCGCAGCATGGTGCCGGTAGACGTATATGTTCCCCGCCGTAATGCCGGCGGGCTGCTGCCCAATGAAGCGCTGAACAGCAGTTATTTATACCCCACAGGCTCTTTTGCCATTCAGCAGGAGTTTAACAGCAAGTATGTAATAACCCATATTGATTTTATGCGCAAGCTGCTGGAGCTGCAACCCGATCAGATGTCGGCCCTGGAAATAGCAGCCGCCCGCGGTACGGATGATATGGCCCTGAAACACCGGCTGCAGCAGCTACTGGGCCCCGGGTTTAAGATACAAACCCGTTATGAGCAAAACCAGGCGCTGTATGCTATTATGCAAACGGAAAAGTGGGCCGTATACGTGATCCTTAGCTTTATACTGGTGATTGCGGCGTTTAACATGATCGGCTCCCTGTCTATGCTGGTAATAGAAAAGCAAAAAGACATTACCATCCTGAAAGCTATGGGCGCCCGGCGGCAGCTGATCATGAAAATATTCCTGGCAGAGGGGCTGATTATTGCGGGCATAGGAGCGGGCCTGGGTTTTGGCCTGGGTACGCTGGTATGTATAATACAGCAGCAGTTTGGCATTATAAAGCTGGAGGGCACCTCTTTCCTGGTAGATGCTTATCCTGTAAGCATGCACCCCATGGATTTTGTGCTGGTAAGCGTTACCATTATTGTAATTGGCCTGGCTGCCAGCTGGTACCCTGCCCGGCGGGCGTCAATGATGGATATTGAGCTGAAAGCAACGTAAGCAGGCCGGCAGTAATACTATTTTAACATTCATAAGCCGGGCTGCCCTGAGTGAAGGGAAACCAGGGAACGAAGCGGCAAAAAACTGTACAGGAAAAGTGGGGGGTATAAAAATAAGTTACCGGCTACAGGCCGCGCCTTCAAAGAACTGTATACAGCCTTTTGCACTTCAGCCGGTAACCGGTAATACTATCTATATAATTATTAATAATCGCCCAGGGAAGTAGCTGGCAGCTGTTCCAGCGCTTTGGCCAACTGCTCGTCGCTGGGGGCAATGCCATGCCATTCATGGTGGCCTTCCATAAAGTCAACGCCTTTACCCATAACGGTTTTCATGAGTATGGCAATGGGCTGTCCCTTACCGGTAAGGCCTTTAGCCTTTTCCAGGGTAGCGGCCACTTCATCCACGTCATTACCGTTTTCCAGTATAATTACATTCCAGCCAAAAGCCCGGAATTTGGCAGGCAGGTCGCCCAGGCCGCCTACCTGGTCGGTAGGGCCGTCAATCTGCTGGCCGTTCCAGTCAACTGTAATAACCAGGTTATCCACTTTATGGTGAGGGGCAAACATAATGGCCTCCCATACCTGGCCTTCCTCCAGCTCACCATCGCCATGCAGGGAAAATACCAGGCTTTTATCGCCGTTCAGCTTTTTGGTAAGCGCGGCGCCAATAGCCACGCTCATGCCCTGGCCCAGGGAGCCGGTGGCAATGCGTACGCCGGGCAGGTGCTCATGGGTAGTGGGGTGGCCCTGCAGGCGGGAGTTAATTTTCCGGAAAGTGCCCAGTTCCGTAACGGGAAAATAACCCGACCTGGCCAGCGCACTGTAATATACCGGCGAAATATGCCCGTTAGACAGTACAAATACATCCTGGTCTTTGGCGTCCATATCAAAAGGCTGCGGGTTATGCTGCATTACCTTGAAAAACAGCGCGGTAAAATAATCTGTACAGCCCAGGGAGCCTCCGGGGTGGCCGCTTTGCACGGCATGTACCATGCGTACAATGTCCCTTCTTATCTGAGTGGCAATTTCTTGAAGCTTCGGCATGATAGTTGCATTTTTTTTAAAATGGCAAAACTAAGAGATATTTACCAAGATTTAGAGCGGGATCCACAAACTTTTGCGAAATTAGTGCCGGGGTAATCAACTTTTTTAGTTTTTGAATTTTACTGATATTCATTCAATTGAAATTAATATCTTTGTATAATCTAGTATTATAACCCCCTACTGATGGAGAATGTATTAATTGCAAGCGTCCTGAGTTTTGTTGTGACCTATTTTGCAATACCTGTGTTAATAAGGGTTGCGGAATTGAAACACTTGTACGACGAACCGGATGAAAGAAAATCGCATAAGACCAAAATTCCTACATTAGGGGGTATTGGCTTCTTTTCAGGTTTTGTGATGGCTGCAGCGGTATGCGTGCCATCGCTGACCAATTCCCCTTTTCAGTACATGATAGCAGCCTTCTTCGTTATCTTTATGGTGGGGTTGAAGGATGATATTATAGGGCTGTCGCCCTTAAAAAAGCTCATTGGCCAGCTGGTGGCTTCTTTTGCCGTTATTTACCTGGGTAACCTGCAAATCAACAGCATGTACGGCTTTTTGGGCATTCATGCATTGCCTCCGCACTTTGGGCTGCTGCTCACCTATTTCACTTTCCTGGTAATTATCAATGCTTTTAACCTTATTGACGGGGTCGACGGCCTGGCCGGCAGCATAGGTATGCTGGTTTCCTGCATAATGGGCACCTACTTCCTGTACGCCGGTGAAACGCTGTATGCGGTATTAGGCTTTGGCCTGGCCGGCGGGTTGG